>JAPLCL010000354.1 GCA_026392265.1 Actinomycetota bacterium | reverse complement strand
GAGGAGGGCTGAGCGGTGCTCAGCCTCAGCATTGCCGCCCGTTTTCTGCGCAAGAGCCCGGCGCAGTCCATCCTCATCGCCGCCGGCATCGCCATCGGCATCGGCGTCCAGGTCTTTCTCGGCTCGCTCATCACCAGCCTCCAGACGAGCCTCGTCGACCAGACCATCGGCAACAGCCCGCAGGTGACCGTGGTGTCCGCTAAGGATGGCACCCCGCTCGACTACACCTCCGGTCTGCAGTTGGCAATGAAGAACGAGCCGCAGATCACGACGTCCGTGCCCACGCGCTCGTTCTCGGCGATCTTCAAGAAGGGCGCCGAGAGCGCGCCGCTGCAGCTCATCGGCGGGCAGCTGGCGCAGCTGGACACGATCTACGACATCTCCGGGCGCCTCACGTCAGGCACGGCGGAGCTCGGCGCCCAGCAGGTGCTGGTCGGCAAGGACTTCGCCGACACCTACGGCCTCAAGGCCGGTGACACCGCGTCGTTCGTGCTCCCCGACGGCAAGCCCGCCACGCTCACCGTGAGCGGCGTCTTCGATTTCGGTTCGGCGGCGGCCAACAGCACGACGGCCTTCGTCGACGGCGGCTATGCCGCCGGCGTGCTCGGCCTCGGCGCCGACCAGTACACGGCCGTCGACGCCCAAGTGAGCAACGTCTTCGACTCCAAGGCCGTCGCCGACAGCCTGCAGGCGCAGCCCGCCCTCAGCGGCCTCAAGGTCACTGAGTGGCAGGCGCAGAACGCCGACCTGCTCTCGGCCCTCAAGAGCCAGAGCTCGTCGAGCTACATGATCCAGTTCTTCGTCCTCGTGGCCGTGGCCCTGGGCATCGCCTCGACGCTCGCCATCTCGGCCGTCCAGAAGACGCGCCAGATCGGCATCCTCAAGGCGATGGGCATGAAGGACCGCCAATCCGGGCGCATCTTCCTCTGGCAGGCGGTTATCCTCGGAGTCAGTGGCGCCGCCGTGGGCGTCGGCGCAGGGCTCGCCCTCATCGCGCTGTTCACCTTCTTGGGGCGCAACTCCACCTCGCTGTTCCCCATCACTCCCCAGATCGGCTTCGTCGTGATCTCGTTCGTGGTCGGCGTGCTCGTGGCCGTGGCCTCGTCACTGATCCCCTCGCGCCGCACCTCGAAGCTTGACCCGATCGAGGTGATCCAGGGTGGCTGAGGTGCTGTTGCACGCCGAGGACCTGGGGAAGACCTACGGCACCGTGGCCAAGACGGTGGCGCTTACCGGCGTGTCCTTCGATCTGCAGGGTGGCGAGTTCGCCTCGATCATCGGCCAGTCGGGCTCGGGCAAGTCCACCCTGCTCAACCTCATCGGCCTGCTCGACACGCCTACGACTGGTCGCGTGGCGCTCAATGGGCACGACACGGCGGTGGCCAACCGCAAGCAGCGCGCCGCCCTGCGCAACGACTTCATCGGCTTCGTCTTCCAGTTCCACTATCTGCTGCCGGAGTTCAGCGTGCTCGAGAACGTGCTCATGCCCGGACGCATCGCCGGGGTGAGCGCCGCCGACCTGCGGCCGCGGGCCGAGGAGGTCCTTACACTGCTCGGTCTCGAGGGCCTCGAGAGCAAGAACGCCAACGACCTCTCCGGTGGCCAGAAGCAGCGCGTGGCCATCGCCAGGGCGCTCATGAACCGGCCGGCGCTGGTGCTCGCCGACGAACCGACCGGCAACCTCGACACCCTGAATACGAACGCGGTGTACAAGCTGTTCCGCGAGCTGAACCGCGAGCTGGGGACCGCCTTCATGATCGTCACCCACGACCGCAGCGTGGCGCAGCAGACCGACCGCATCCTCGAGGTCCAGGACGGCAGGCTGCTGCACGACGTGCGCAGCAGCTACGTCAAGACCGCGGCGCCAGAGGAGGTGGAGCTTGACCAAGCGGCGGCTCTCTCCGTGTGACGCTCGCCGGCGCTCGTGGTATCATTAATCGTCGACCGCGAGGTCCGGCGTCGGGCATGCCCCGGCGTCTTCCGTCAGCGGTGACCGGTGGTGGGGGTAGCTCAGCTGGTAGAGCTCCGGGTTGTGGTCCCGGCGGTCGCGGGTTCGAATCCCGTCCTTCACCCCATCTACGCGATGCACCGGCCGGCGCGTGCGCCGGCCGTCGAAGTTAACGCCGTGCGGGTGTGGCGGAACTGGTAGACGCGCTAGACTTAGGATCTGGTGAGCACTGCTCGTGGAGGTTCAAGTCCTCTCACCCGCACCACAGGCCTCGGCCTGATCCCCGCACAGACCACAAAGCGGATGCCGGCGCGCGACGCGCCGGAAGCCGCCAATCGCAGAGACGGAGAATCCAGAGTGAAAACCAAAGTCGATCCCACAGCCGAGAACGAGGTCCAGCTGACCGTCGAGATCCCCGCCGAGGCGGTCAAGAGGGCCTACGACCGCCTCGTCGCCAAGGTCCGCGGCGACATGCTTCTCCCCGGCTTCCGCAAGGGTCGCGTGCCCATGACCCTGGTGATCCAGCAGGTGGGCGCCGATTATCTGCGCGCCGAGACCCTCGAGGAGTCCATCCCCGAGTGGGGCGACGAAGCCCTGCGCGAGGCCGGCCTGTACGACGACGCCGTCGGCACGTCAGACCTCGAGGCGGGTCCGCTCGACGAGGCTGCAGACTACACGTTCTCGATCAAGGTGCAGACGATGCCCGTGCCCAAGCTCGGTGAGTACAAGGGGCTCGAGGTGCCGCAGCGCGTGGTCGCGGTCACCGAGGCGCAGATCGACGCGCAGCTGGCCATGCTGCAGGAGCGGCTCTCCAAGCTCGAGCCGGTCGAGGACCGCGCCGTGCAGACAGACGATTTTGTGCTCATGGATCTCGAGGGCTCACAGGACGGCCAGCTCATCGAGGGCGCCCAAGGCGCCGACCAGATGTTCGAGATCGGCCGCGGCAACCTCATCCCCGGCTTCGAGGAGGCTTTGGTCGGGGCGCAGCGCGGCGAGGAAGTCGTGTTCGACGTCACGTTCCCCGAGGACTACCAGGCTGAGGAGCTCGCCGGTCAGCCGGCGACCTTCAAGGTCAACGTCAAGGAGATCAAGGCGAAGGTCGTCCCCGAGCTGGACGACGCCTTTGCCGCCGACGTCAGCGAGTTCGACACGCTGGACGAGCTTCGCGCCGACATCCGCACCCGCATGGAGGCGGCCGCCGAGGCGGGCGTGCGCCGCGAGTTCCGCGCCACGGCCGTCGACAAGGCCGTCGCGCACGCCACCATCGAGGTGCCCTCGTCCATGATCGATCGCGAGGCGCACCACCTCTATCACGAGCTCGAAGAGAACGTCGGCGAGCGCGGCCTTACCATGGACGTCTACCTGGGCGTGCTCGAGAAGACCGAAGCGCAGGTCGAGGAGGAGCTGCGGCCGCAGGCCGAGCTCATCATCAAGCGCCGCCTGGTGCTCGAGCAGATCGCCAAGGCCGAGGACCTCTCCGTCAGCGACGACGAGATGCTCGAAGTCATCAAGGCCGACGCCACGGCGCTCGAACGCGACCCGCTGCAGCTCATCGCCGATCTGCGCGAATCGGGCAGGCAAGAGGCGGTGCGCGACGAAATGCTACTGGCCAAGACCGTCGATTTCGTCGCCGACGCGTCGGTGGCGGTCGAGATGACCGAAGCCGACGAAGCCGCCGCCGAAGACGCGGCGGACGCTGCGGACACGGACCTCGACGACTGACGTTTCGGCCATGGGAACACACGCAGAGACAGCATCAACGCGAGAAGAGAGTGAGCACGTGACACCACTTGTACCGTTCGTCATAGAACAGACGAGCCGCGGCGAGCGCTCGTTCGACATCTTCAGCCGGCTGCTCAACGAGCGCGTCATCTTCTTGGGCACCCCGGTGAACGACGATGTCGCCAACCTCATCGTCGCGCAGCTGATCCACCTCGAGTCCGACGACCCCGACAAAGACATCAGCCTCTACATCAACAGCCCGGGCGGCTCCGTGTACTCCGGCCTTGCGATCTACGACACCATGCAGTTCATCAAGCCCGATGTGAGTACCATCTGCGTGGGCAGCGCCATGAGCATGGGCGCTCTGCTGCTGGCCGGCGGCGCCAAAGACAAGCGCTTCGCGCTGCCCAACGCGCGTATCCTCATACATCAGATCATGGGCGGGTTCGAGGGTCAGGCCAGCGACGTCGAGATCCACGCCAGAGAAGTCCTCAGTCTGCGCCAGCGCCTCGACGAGATCCTCGCCGAGCACACCGGCCAGCCGGTCGACAAGGTGCGCACCGACACGGAGCGCGACAATTTCATGAGCGCGGCCGACGCCAAAGAGTACGGCATCATCGACGCTGTCATCGCCCACCGCTAGCGCGGGCGAGGCGGGTCTTCGAGAAGGAGCGAGAGGTGGCAGGACCGACCGACGGCAACGATCAGCTGCTCTGCAGTTTCTGCGGCAAGTCGCAGCGCCAGGTCAAGAAGCTCATCGCCGGCC
>JAPLCL010000050.1 GCA_026392265.1 Actinomycetota bacterium | reverse complement strand
CGCAGCCGGCCCGGCGCGCTTTTCGCCTTGTCAATCGCTCGCACCTGGCGAGCTGCGAGGCCGTTGCCGGCAAGCAGACGCGCGAGTACGTTCCAGAGCGGGATGAGGGTGAGACCCAAGGCGAGCAGCAGCACCCTCCCCCACGGCGCCGGCGTCCAAAAGATCGCCACTTGGTCGGCGACCTCCTGGCCCAGGTGAAAGTCGGCCGGCCAGTGCAGAAAGAAGCGGCCGTCTTGCCGGCCGGCGAACTGCACGCCGGCGTTCTCCATGGCGTTGGCCTGCTTGCCCGGGTAGTCGACCCAGATGTGGTCGAGGCTCATGCGCAGCTCGTTGGGGATGCCCTTGGCGGTGAGGAGGCTCGCCAGCACGAGGGCGCGGCTCTCGCAGTCGCCGCGCCCGGCGCGCAGCGCCTCGCCGGCCGTCGGGAAGTACCACGGCACGCCGGCCGACTGCCAATCGTACGCGTACGGCACCTGCTGCTCGAGCACGTACGCTTCGATCGCCCGGGGATCGTCGGGGAGACTGCGCGCCAGAGCGGCCGCGGCCTGCGGCTCGACGCGCGGCCGCAGAGTGTTGCGCACGCTGCGCACCAGCACCGCCGGGTCCGGATACAGCATCACCAGCACCCAGCTGAGGGCGAGGAAGACGAGCACAAGGCGAGGGAATCTCATGACTCCATGATACCCGCGGCGAGCAGCCGCCGCTCCCCGCGTACCTGCGCCGGCTCCACGCGCGCCGGCGGCGGCGGCGACAGCGCCGGCCGGCGGCGGCGGCGACAGCGCCGGCCGGCCGCGCGAAGCAGTGCGAAAAGGGCAGATAAGAAACCCGCCATTCCTTATCTGCCCCCTCTAGCACCACCAAACCTCCTGCGAAGAACTTCGCACGAACTTATGCAAACCTCTCTCGCGGTACGAGTCCTCGGCGCCCAGCCTCGCGGTACGGCAGTGCGGGAATCGCCCGGCTCCGTGATACCCTCGCCCGATGGATCGCACGAGTCACACGCTCCCTCAGCGGGTGACCGCCGTGCTGCACGCGAAGCAATACATCGTCTTCTTCGCCATCGGCCTGTACACCCTCGATTTCGCCGTAGCCCTCGGCTCGGCTTGGCTGTACCGCCACGAGCCGCTCGCGGAGTTGCTGTACAACAGGGGGCCACTCGCCGACGCCGTGGCGGCGCGCCGCGCCGTGATCGCGGCGGTCTTCATCGTGTATCTGCTCGTCGGCACGTGGCTGCGCGCCGGCTACATCCGCTCGCTGGTGGGGCCCTTCTGCCTGCGCCCCGCGGGCCGCCGCCAGTTCCTGCGGTTGCTCGCGTTCGCTCTCGCCCTCGAGATCGTCGGCGCGCTCGCCGCCGGCGCCTTCGAGGTCGCCGGCGACCACCCGCTGCCGGTCAACGCAGTGTTCCTCGGCCTGCTCGCCTTGAACCTGGTCGTGCTGTACGCCGACTACATCATCGTGATCGCCGACGTGGGGCCGCTGCGCGCCGTGGCCCTGTCGTGGCGCACCGTACGGGCCGCGCCGATCCCCTCGGCCCTGGTCCTGCTGTCGGTGACCATCCTCGGCTACTACGCCGCACGATTCCTCCACCAGAACGTCACAGGGGGCCTCGCCCGCTCCATGCCACTGATGATCGTGCAGTGCACGATCATGGGCGGCGTCATGTTCGTTGCCGACGTCGTCCTCGTGGTGCTTTACCTCGATGCCGCAGAGACCGGCCGGCTGACGCCGAAGCCGCGCAGCGCGGGCGACGGGCGCATGCTGTGACTACTCCCACTCGATGGTGCTCGGCGGCTTGCTCGAGATGTCGTAGACCACGCGGTTGACCTCGGGCACCTCGTTGATGATGCGCGAGGAGAGCGTCTCGAGAAGGTCGTAGGGCAGATGGGCCCAGTCGGCGGTCATGGCGTCGTCGCTCTTGACCGCCCGGATCGCGATGGGGTAGCCGTAGGTGCGCTCGTCGCCCTGCACGCCCACGCTGCGGATCACCGGCAGGATGGCGAAGCACTGCCAGAGCTCGTGGTAGAGCCCGGCCTTGCGGATCTCCTCCTGCACGATGGCGTCGGCGCGCTGCAGGA
>JAPLCL010000088.1 GCA_026392265.1 Actinomycetota bacterium | reverse complement strand
CGCTGGCGGGAGCGCCGCAAGAAGTAGCGCCTACCGGCGCGCGAACAGCCCGTCGCGGCCGGCGAAGTCCAGCACCATGAGCCTGACGCTGAGAGCACGGGCGTCGCGCACGCTGAAGACGGCCGCCGTTTCCGTGTCGGGCTGGCGCCAGGTGTCGCCGTCCCACGGCACGTACCGCAGCGTGTCCCCTCGCCCCAGCCGCACGCTGAGCCCCGCGCCCGGGCCGCGGCGCACCGTCACGCGTCCGTAGTACGCGTTGGCGAAGACGCCCTCGTAGGCGGCCCTGTCGCGCGGCGCTGCCGCAGCGGTCGGTGGCGCCGCCGGCAGATGCCGGTACGGATCGAGGATCGATTCCTTCAGGGCGTCTTGCAGCAGCCGCTGCTGCACAGTCAGCCAGTCCTCCTGCGGCTGGCCTTCGATGAAGAGGTCATACAGCGTCTTCGTCAGGGCGGTCGCCAAGGCATGACCCTCCGGGAAGGCATTGGTCAGCACGACGATACCGACGCCGTCGGCCGGCATCATGCTGATGATCGTGCTCACGCCGTTGCTGAAGTCGCCGCCGTGCTGCACCACGCGGCGCCCGAGGTAGCCGGAGGTCTCCCAACCGAGGGCGTAGGCGTTGGGGCCGGCCTCGCCGTCGCCCACCACGGTGGTCGCCGCGTGGGTCGCCGCCAGGGCTTCGTCGCCGGCCACGCGCACGCCGGCGAGCGCGCCCCCGTTCAGCTGCATACGCAGATACGGCACCATGTCGGCGATCGACGAGCTCACGGCGCCCGCGGGAGCGAAGGTGTCGTCGTCCTGCGGCGTCCCGGCACGCATCGTGCCGTCGACCACGGTGTGCGATCCGGAGCGGTCGGGCGCGTCGAGGTAGTCCCGATAGTCGAGGACGGTCGCTTCCATGCCGAGCGGCTCGAGCACGCGCGTGCGCACGAGCTTCTTCCACGACTCACCCGTGGCCTTGGAGGCGGCCTCGGCGGCGGCGGTCGGCAGGCTGTTCTGGTAGGCGTAGGCCGCGCGGAAGCCGGCGACCGGCTCCAAGTAACGGAGCCGGCGAAGGATCTCCCGGCGGCCGTAGCCAAACTGCTCAAGCTCGTCGCCGGCGTACTCGGGCAGCCCGCTGCGCTGAGCCATGAGATCGCGGAAGGTGACGTGCCGGCTCACCCACGGGTCCCACAGTGTGAACCCGGGCCAGACCTTCTCCACCTGGTCGTCCCAGCCGATCTCGCGCTCGCCGACGAGCGCGGCCAGCATCGTCGCGGTGAAGCCTTTCGAGACGGAGGCGAGCTGGAAGACGGTGTCCTTGTCGACCTTCTGCGGCTTGCCCACCTCGCGGATACCGAAGCAGCGCACGTAGACGGCGGCGTCGCCGGCGACCACTGCGACGGCCGCGCCGGGCACCTGGCTGCGCGCGAAGATGTCCGCGGCCTGCGCGTCGAGCTCCGGGAGGATCGCCTTCACCGCCACGGTGGCGGCCGCCCGCCTTGCGGCGGCGGCCTGGGCCGTCGGCGTCGCCGAGGGCAGCAGAGTCACCGACGGTGAGGGAGTCGCAGCGGCGGCTGAGGACGGCGACGCTGAGGCCGAGGGCGAAGGCTGCGCGGCCTTGGTCAGCGTCGGCGTCGCCGCGGGCGTCGCCGTCTCGGCGACCTTGACGCCACACGCCGCCGGCAGAGCGGCGAGACCGGCGGCCGCCAGGAGCAGCAGCGCCAGCGTGCGCATCTTCATCAGCGTGCCTCCTCGTCGAGTGGGGCGGCGGGGCCGCGGCGCGGCCGCTCGCACCCGCGTTCGCGGCCTCGCCTCTCCTGTTCGCCGCGGGTCCGCGCATACCCCCCGCCGCGGCGTCGCTCCTGGTGTAGACTGCGCGAAGGTCCGAACACGGGGGGCGGGATGGATACCGCAGCGAACGCGCCCGACACGGCAGAGTGCCTTGACGCCGTCAGGGTCGTCCTTGACGACCTCCTCGCGGCGCGCACCCCGCAGCGCATCGCCGCGTCCTCCTGCCCCGCGGACGCGCGAGCGCTGGTGGAGGCGGTCGACCGGCTCGTCGGCTTCATGGAGGAGCTTGCCGCGTTCGTGCTGCCCCTGGCGCACGGCGATCTCTCGGCGCCCATGCCGTCTCGCGACAACGCCATGGCGGCGCCGTTCGTCGAGCTGCACAGCCACCTCAGCAGGCTCACCTGGCAGGCCGGGGAGATCGCTCGCGGCGACTACAGCCAGCGCATCGACTTCATGGGCGACTTCTCGCAGGCGTTCAACGCCATGGTGCAGCAGCTTGCCGAACGGGAGCGGCGCCTCACCGCCGAGATCGCACGCCGCCAGGATGCCGAGGCGATGCTCCAGCGCGAACGCGACCTGCTGGTCGCCGGGCCGCTGGTCACTTTCCGCTGGGAGATCGACGACCAGGGCACCGTGCAGTACGTCTCCCCCAACGTCTCTGTCTTCGGGTACAGCGCCGACGAGTTTCTCGGCGGGCGCCGGACCTACGACAGCGTGATCCACCCTGACGACCTCGCCTGGGTGACCGAGGAAGGCAACGAGAAGGCGCGCAGCGGCCTCGAGACGTGGACCCAGGAGTACCGGCTGGTCGACGCGGCCGGCGAGACACGCTGGATCCGTGACTATACCCACGCCGTGCGCGGCGCGGAGGGCGTGGTGACGGCCTACGAGGGCTACATCATCGACATCACCGCGCAGAAGCGCGCCGAGACTGAGCTCCGCCGCCGCGAGGAGCAGCTGCGCATGCTCTCCCTCACCGACGAGCTCACCGGTCTCTACAACCGGCGCGGCCTGTACGCCCTCGGCGAGCACATGATGCGCAGCGCGCAGCGGCACAAGTCGGGTATGGGCGTCGTCTTCCTCGATCTCGTCGGGCTTGCGGCCGTCAACGAGCGCCTCGGCCACAGTCAGGGCGACCAGGCGCTGCGCGACCTCGCCGACGTGCTTACGGCCTGCATCCGTGAGTCGGACGTGCTGGCCCGCGCGGGCGGCGACGAGTTCGTCGTGCTGGTCGAGGACGACGCGGCGGCGGAAGCCCTGGCCGCGCGTATCCGCCGGCGCATCGCCGCGGGAAATGCTAAGAAACTACGCGCCTACAAGCTGGAGGCGCGCCTGGGCCTAGTATTCTGGCCCGCCGGCGAGGCAGCCACCCTGCAGGGGCTCCTCGAACGCGCCGGCCGACTCAGCACAGAAACGAAGGGCGCGCCCTGTAGCGATTGACGACGGCGCGCGACACGGGAGGGATCATGGCACGCAGTACCACACAGCCCGAGCCGGCCGCGGCGACGGAGCGACCCGCGACCGAGGAGCGGCAGTGGTCGCCACGCGTGAGCGCGGCGCTGCTGGAGCGTCTCGCGGGGCGCGCCGCCGTGACGGCGGGCACGAAGACGATCGCCGTCGAGGCGCCGTTCACCGGCGAGGTCCTCGGGCAGGTACCACAGGGCACGGCCGGCGACATGGCGGCCGCGTGCGCGGCGGCGCGCGAAGCGCAGCAGGAGTGGGCGCGGCGCTCGTACGCCGAGCGCGCCGCCGTCCTGCTGCGCTTTCACGACCTCGTCATCGACAACGCCGCCGAGATCCTCGACATCATCCAGCTCGAATCCGGCAAAGCGCGCCGCCACGCTTTCGAGGAAGTGCTCGATGTCGCTATCCAGGCGCGCTACTACGCGCACACGGCGGCGGCCTTCCTCGAGCCGCGCCGCCGCCAAGGCGCGCTGCCGGTGCTCACCAAGGCGTGGGAGCACCATCACCCGCGCGGGGTGATCGGCATCATCGCGCCGTGGAACTACCCGCTCACGCTGGCCGTGGGCGACGCCGTCCCGGCGCTCATGGCCGGCAACGGCGTGGTCGTCAAGCCCGATGCGCTCACGCCGTTCTCGGCGTTGTGGGCCGCGGGCGTGCTGGAAGAGGCGGGGCTCCCGTATGGGCTCCTGCAGGTGGTCACCGGGCGCGGCGCCGAGCTCGGCGAGCCGCTCGTGGACGGCGCCGACTACCTCATGTTCACCGGGTCGACCGCCACCGGCCGCAAGGTCGCGGCCCTGGCCGCCGCGCGGCTCAAGGACAGCTCGATGGAGCTCGGCGGCAAGAACGCCCTGCTGGTGCTCCCCGACGCCAGTCTGCGGCGCGCCGTGCCGGGCGCCGTGCGCGGCATCACCTCCAACAGCGGGCAGCTCTGCATCAGCATCGAGCGCGTGTACGTGCACGCCGC
>JAPLCL010000129.1 GCA_026392265.1 Actinomycetota bacterium | reverse complement strand
TGGTCATGCTGATCATGGCGCCGCTCTCGGCGCGCAGCTTCTCCCCGCCGGCCAGGCGGGCGACGGCGACGGTGAAGGCCGGACCGTTCTGGAACTCGACTTCCATGTGGCTTCCTCCTCGTAGGTGCGGTGTGGTTCGTTGTACCCAGTGGTCGGCGGCTGAGTCCGTTGACTTGAGTCGGGCCACTCCGCCCGTCGCGGTTTCTCCGCGGCGGGCGGAGTGGCATACTCTGGCGTGGCGCCCGGGCGCCGGCCGAGTCACTTCGAGCGGGAGCGCATCATGGCCAGGCAGTTCTTCGGAGGCTTCTTCGCCACACTGACCTTCGTGGCCGTCGTCCTGGCGGCTCTGTTCGGCATCTTCACCCTGGTCAGCTACATCGCCGGGCCCGTCGGCGGGTAAGCGCAGCGTTCGCCGCGCCGTCGGCCGACGCCGCCGGCGCGGCGTTTCTTTCTCCGGGAGTGACGAAAGAAAGGCACTGGTTTGGCGCGCTTCATCGAACGGACCAAGTACGACTGGTGGTCGACCACCTGGAAGCTCTCGATCTTCGTGGCGGTCGTCCTTTTCGCCATCCTCGTCATCTACCCGTGGCGCGGGTTCCTGCCCACGTTCCTGCTCATTCTCGCGGGGCTCTGGATGTACGTGAGCCTCGTGTCGCGCAAGTCCGGCTACCGCTGCGGCAACTGCGGCCGCGCCTTCCAGGTGCCCACGACGGTCAACTTCTTCACCACGTCGTCGGTGGGCAAGAACCCGGACGGTACCTACTACAGCTACAAGACGCTCACCTGCCCGCACTGCGGCAAGAGCAGCAAGGCGCGCGTCCTCAAGCGGGTCGACGCGCAGGCCGCCAAGGGCAGCGGCCGGCTGCTCAAGTAGGCGGGCGAGCCCCGGCTACAGGCCGAGCAGGCCGCCCAGTTCCGTGAGGGCGGCGCGGGCGGCGGCCTCGTCGACGGCGTAGAAGCTCCACTTGCCGCGTCTGGTCTCGTGGACCAGGCCGGCCTCGCGCAGCACCTTGAGGTGGTACGAGACCTTGGACTGCGCCAGGCCGTAGAGACCCTGCAGCTCGCAGACGCAGACACCCGCCGGCTCGGCGCCGGCGGAGCCACCGGCCGCCGCCGGCCCGCGACAGCACAGGGCGGCCGTCATCTGCGCCAGCATGCGCAGACGGATCGGGTCGGAGAGCGCTCTGGCCGCGGCCGCCAGGCGCACGGCCTCGTCCGCGCCGAGCCCATCCGCGGCCGGGAGCGGCGAGACGCCGGCGGGCAGGGGGCAGCACGCGGCCTGCGGCTGCCGCCCCGGGGCCGGCGTGTGGTCGCGCGTGTGTTCGGTCACGGGCCTGCTCCTCAGAGGGACGATTGTCACTCCCGAGGATACGCGTCCCCCGGACTCATTTCAAGAAATCTTGATGTGGGGTTGACATCGCGGGGGCATATCGGGGCGGGGGCGGTCGGAAGAGCCGCCCCCGCCCCGGCGCTCAGGCGTCGCCGGCGAGCCGTCGCAGATAGTGCTCCACGACGGCTGGGATGTCCTCCGGTGCGGCTTCTATCACTGCGAGCTTCGGCAGACTGTCGATGAAGTCACGGCGGTAGCTCTTCTGCGTGAGCCGATGGTCGAGCACGACCACGACGCCGGTGTCGGTCTCGGTGCGGATCAGGCGGCCGAAGCCCTGGCGAAACTTGAGGACGGCCTCTGGCAGGTAGAACTTGTCGAACCAGCGCTCGCCGGTCTCGTCGCAGGCGCGGCGGCGGGCGTGGAACAGCGGATCCTGACGCGGGAAGGGCAGTTTCGCGATCACGAGGCAGGTGAGCGTGTCGCCGGGGAAGTCCTGGCCCGTCCATAGCGTGTCGACGCCCATGAGGATCGTCTGGGGATCGGTACGGAACTCGTCGGCCAGGGCGGTCGCGCTGCCGTGCAGACCCTGGGCCAGCACGAGGACGCCGTCGTCCTCGACGTGCGGACCGACCTCGGCGGCTACCAGGTGCATGTCGTGCTTGTTGGTGAACAGCGCCAGGGTGCGGCCGCCGGTCACTGCGGCCAGCCGCTTGAGCCGTTCGCCCTGGCGCTGGGCCAAGGTGTCCGGCTGCCACGCGCCGCCGGGGTCGTGCTCGAGCACGAGCACCGCTTGGCGGCTGAAGTCGAAGGGCGAGGGGAAGATGCGCTCGACCACGTCGACGTCCGCATCCAGGCCGGTCATGTCGCGGAAGTACGCGAACGAGCCGGCCACGGTGAGCGTGGCGCTGGTGAGCACGGCGCTGCGCAGGCGGTCCCACAGCGCTTCGCGCACCTGGCGCGCCGGCGTAAGGGGCGTGCGCGTGAGCGTCCAGCGCGCGGAGCGCGAGGCGCGGGCGCCCCAGGCGCTGCCGGCGCGCCCTGCGGCCTCTATCTCGCCCCAGACGACGGCTTCCGCGCCGCCGCTCTCGGGCAGCTCGCCGAGTAGTGCGGCGTAGTTCGCCGCGTCGTCGGCGAGTGCCACCACGGCGGCGTGGTCGCGGTGCTCCTCGGGGAGCGCCTCGGCGGCCGGCGCCACACCCGCGGCCAGCGCCGCGAGACCCTCCGCCAGGAGGCCGGTGGCAACGGCGAACGGATCCCAGGCGGGGTGCTCGCGAAGGCCCGGCGTGATCCATACCGACAGCTTGTACTCCGCGCCTCCCGCGTCGCGCCGGCCGCCGTCGCGCCCGCCCGGCTCGGCGTCGTCGTCTCGGGCGGCGACGCCGAGCCGGGCGAGCGTCTCGCCGACCACCGCCACCAGGTCGGGCAGCAACTCCGCGGCGCGCTCGCACGAATCGGCCGCGGCCACCAGGGCGCGCGCCTCGCCGGGTTCGGCGCGCCCGGCCGCCGCACGCAGCCTCAGCGGCAGCGCCCGCTGCCGCCGCCGCCCGTGCAGATCGGCGAGAAGCACGTCGATGGCGAGCGCGTCGATCTCCTCGCTGAACGCCTCGCTGGCCTCGTGGTAGAGCAGATGCGCCTCGTCGATCACGACGTCTTCGAACGGCGGGAGGGTCTCCGGGCCCGTGAGCAGCAGGGCGTGGTTGACGCACACGAGGTGCGCCGTCTCGGCGCGGCTGTGCGCGAGCCGCCAGTGACAGCCGCGCCGGGAAGGGCAGTGGCGGCCCAGACACGTAGCCCGTGAGGAACGCAGTTCGCGGGCCAGCTCGGCCAGGGCCGCCAGCTCGCGGGAGGCGCGGTACGGCATCGCCGACATGTCGACCTCGCCGCGGCGCGTCCGGCCGATGAGGTAGGCGAGTGCCAGGGCGCGCTCGCGATCCGGCAGCGTCTCGCTCTCGGTGGCCACGGCTTCGTCGAGCCGCCGCCGGCAGATGTAGTTCTCACGGCCCATGAGCAGCGCCCAGCGCCAGCCGGGCGGCAGAGCCTTCGCGACGATGGGCAGCTCGTGTACGGCAAGCTGGCGCTGCAAAGCCTTGGTCTTGGTGCTCACCACGACGCGGCGGCCGGCGGCGGCGCTGGCGAAGGCCGCCGGCAGCAGGTAGGCGAGACTCTTGCCCATGCCGGTGCCGGCCTCGAAGAGGCCTACGCCGCCGGCGGCGAAGACCTCGGCCGCGGCGGCGGCGAGCTGCGCCTGGCCCGGGCGCCGGCGAAAGCCGGGGAGGCGCGCGGCGAGGCCCGGCTCAGCGGCCGCCGACGTCTGCTCCTCCTCGCCGTTCGCGCCGACCCCCAGCTCGGCACGCCAGCCGTCGGCGTCGACGGGCAGCATGGTGAGCGTCCCCCCGGCCCCGCGCGGCACGTCGGCGACGAGGGGCGGGGGCGTGTTGTCGGGCGCCGCCTTGAAGCGGTCGAGCAGCTCGAGCGGCGCCCAGCGGATGGCCGTCAGCAAACCGCGTTCCTCTGCCCCGAGCCCGGCGGCCCGCGCGCAGAGACGTTTGAGCACGTCGGCCGCCGTCTCGGCATCGGGAAGCGCGCGGTGCGCCCGGCGCTCGATGCCGAACCCGGCGGCGAGGATGGCCAGCGCGTGCCGGTCGAGCTCCGGGTACAGCAGAAGGGCTGCTTCGAGCGTGTCGAACCACGTGCTGGCGAGCGGCGGCAGGCCCGCCCTGCGGGCGCCGGCCGCCAGATGATCGCGGTCGAAGCCGACGTTGTGGCCGACGAGTAGCGCGTCGCCGGCGAACTCTCGCAGGTCCGAGAACGCCTCCGCAAACGCGGGGGCGCCGCGCACGTCCGCGTCGGCGATACCGACCAGCCGCGTGATGAAGAGCGGGATCGGCAGGCCGGGATCGACGAGCGTGACGAAACGCTCGCGAACCTCGAGATCCGCGCCGAGGCGCACGGCGCCGATCTCGAAGATGCGCTCGCGCTCCGGGTCCAGACCGGTGGTCTCGGTGTCGAGCACGACAAGCTGGGGAGGAGCGGCCACAGGCATGGCCACAGGATAGCAGAGAGACTGGGGCCGGCCCTGAGGCCTCAGGCCACGGGCAGACCTGCGATCGCGCCGGCGGCCATAGCGGCGACGAGACCGAGGAGCTCGGCCTGGCCCTCGCCGGCGGCGCGGCTCAGCGTGAGAGTGAGCGCGAGCTGGCTCGTTCCGCAGGGCGCCGTGGAGACGATCACGTGCGCCGTGTCGGTCTGCGTGGTGCCGCCACCCCCGGCGCCGCTGGGTGCGTTCGTGGCGCCTGCGGTGGACCCGCCGCAGCTGGCGACGCAGGACATGGCGTCGAGCGCTTGCGTCGCCAGGTCGGCCGCCGCCTGGAGGACGCCGTGCGGAGAGGCCTGGCTCAGCAGGGCGGCGTGCCCGTCGGCGATCCTCTGGACCGCGTGCCGCAGGGCAAGCACGTCGTTGTCGCTGCGCTTGAGATGCGCGAACATCTTGGCGTTGTGCAGGGCGACGGCGGCCTGCCCGGCGAGGGCGTTGGCGAGGCGCATCTCCTGGCGGCTGAAGCGCCGCTCCCGTTGGTGGTCGAGCACCTCGAGGAGGCCGATGGCCTGGCCCTGGTGGATCATGGGCACGATCAGCAGGCACTTGTCGCCGTCGCGGCGCATGATCGCGACCTCCGCCGGGTCGGCGTGGAGATCGCCGGCGTTGACCGTGATGCTCTCGTGGTCCTCGATCGCCCTGCGGGCCATGGGGAACTGGCTGAGCGTGTAGGTCATGGTGTCGACTGTGCGGTTGCCGAGATCGTCGTATTCGGCCTGCACCGAGACGGTGCGGGTTGCCGGATCGTACTCGGAGATCACGCACATGTGGGCGTCGAGCAGCGTGGTCATCTGTTTGGCGATCTCGCGGAGGAGCTCGGGGACTTCCAGCTGACTGGAGACGACGATGGCCGTCTCGACCAGCGTCTCGAGCTCACGCTCGCGGGCGAGGCGGGCGGCCAGATGGTTGCTCCCGCCGATGAGATGGGTGAGCTCGTCGATGTCCTCCTGCTTGATGCGCCGGTGCCCACCCGCGGTGCGCGTGCAGGGCAGGAAGCCGGAGGTCGTCCAGCGGCGGATGGTGTGCGGCGATACGCCGAGGCGGCGCGCCGCATACTGTACGCTCAAATACATAGCCAAACCGTAGCGGGGAACTTGCCCAGCGTCAACAGAAGGTGAAGTTCGGCGGATGTATGGCGCTAAGTTCGAGAACGTGTCGTGGCGAAAGAAAGCGCCGCTCCTGGCGGGTATCGGGCGATGAATCGACGACGGTGGCGCGCGAGTTTCAGCGCGACCTCGTCGGCGCGCCGGCAGACCCTACGAGGAGGCGCCCTCGGGGACCGTCACGGCGGCGGCGGTCGCGGCGATCAAGTCGAGCAGCTCCACTTGACCCTCGCCGGGCGGCTCGCTGAGCGTGACGGCGAGCGTGAAGTCGGTGCGTCCCGACGGGTCGCGCGAGACGATGAGGCTGGCGTTGCCTCCGCGCTCGCCGCCGGTGGAGCCGGGCCGGGCGGCGATCTGGCCGGCGCCGAAGGCGCCGGCGCTCTCGCCGCCCACGCTGGCGACGCACGAGATGGCGCCGAAGGCTGCGCAGATCGCCCTGGCCACGGCGGCGAGGGTGCCGGAGCCACGCGCGATCGCGCTTATCGCCGGCAGGCGCGCCGTGAGATCGGTGAGCACGCGGCGCAGGCTGGCCACGTCCTCGTCGCTGCGCCGCCGTTCCGCGAACAGCTTGGCGTTCTTGATGGCCACCGCCGCCTGCCCGGCGATGGCTCCCGCCAGGCGGAGCTCCTGGCGTGAGTACTGGCGGGACCGTTTTTGGTCGACCACTTCTACGATGCCGATGGTGTCGCCCTGCACGATGAGCGGCACCATGAGGAGGCTGCGATCGCCCTCCCGCCGCAGCTCCGCGACCTCGGCCGGATCGGCCTCGGGGTCGTCGACGTTGACGATCGCCACCGTCTGGTCCTGCAGCACGCTGCGCGTGAGCGGGAAGGCCTTGAGCTTGTAGGGGCTTGCGTCCGGAAGACGTCGTCCCGCGTGGTCGTACTCGGCCAGCGTGACGAGGCCCTGAGCCTCGGCGTCGTACACGGAGATGGCGCAGAAATGGCAGTCGAGCAGGCTGGTCATGCGCGTCGCGATCTCGAGGAGGAGCTCGGTGAGGTCGATCTTCTCGGCGAGGGCGATGGAGGTGCTGATGAGCACGTCGACCTCGCGCTCGCGAGCTTGCTGGGCGGCCAGGTGATTACTGTTGCCGATCGCCTTGGCGAGATCGCCGATGTCGCGCTCGTCGATGCGGCGGTGGCCGCCGGCGGTGCGTGTGCAGGGGAGGAAGCCCGTCGCCGTCCAGCGACGGATGGTGACCGGCGACACCCCGAGCCGCCGCGCGGCCTGCTGCACACTGAGAAGCATGCGAGGAACCTAGCGGCGTCGCCGCAAGAAGTCAATTTGGAGCAAGTTCTAGTTCGTTCGTACAGTAACTTCAATGAGCAATAGCACCTGTAATTCATCGCCTTCTTCTGTGAGACTCGATGAGATCGAACAGCCAGTCTGGTGGGACTCTCCTCGTGAGGTCCCGGGGCCGGGAGCGCGAGGCGGAGGGGTGGGAGCATGCGGGTCCTTCAACTTGGTGTGGGGGCGGTGGGCGAGGTGAACGCGCGGGTCATCGCGCGGGAACCGGCGGTCGAGGCGGTCGTTCTCGCCGACATTGACGAGAGCCGACTGCGCGAAGTGGCCGCCAAGCTGCCGCCGGGCAAGGTCGAGACGCTGGTTCTGGATGCGTCCGACCACGGGGCGCTCGTGAAGGCTGCCAAGGGGGTCGACTTCGTGCTCAACGCCTTGGCCACGGCCTGGGACATCCCGGTCATGGAGGCCAGCCTGGAGGCCGGGCGGCACTACCTCGACATGGGCACCGGTGGGCCCCGCGAGATCACGGGTACCGCCGACCTCGACGAACAGCTGGCCCTTGACGGTGAGTTCAAGAAGCGCGACCTGGCCGGCCTCGTGTCCTTCGGCATCGACCCGGGCGTCAGCGATATGTTCGCGCGCGCCCTGCACGACGAGTTCGACACCGTCGAGTCGCTCACGGTGCTCGACGGCGACAACGCCACCGTGGACGGGTACGAGCTGGCCTGCTCGTTCTCCGTGGAGACGATGATCGAGGAGTGTCTGCTGCCGCCGTGCGTGTTCCGCGACGGCAGGGAGGAGCGCAACGAGGCGCTCTCGGTCTTCAGGGAGTTCGAGTTCCCCGCGCCGGTCGGCAAGCTCACGCTCTGCAACGTCGATCACGAAGAGGCCCAGCTCATGCCGCTGTACCTTCGCGGCAAGGGGCTGAGAAACGCGATCTTCTTCATCGGGCTCGACCCGCGCATGATCGACGCGTTCAAGGTCTTCAGGATCCTCGGCCTCCACCAGCGCGAGCCGGTCGACTTCCAGGGCGCCATGATCTCGCCGATCCAGTTCGTGGCGTCGCGCTTTCCGCGGCCGGTCGACCTCGCCGGCAAGTTGCACGGCGCCGTCTGCGTCGGCACGCTCTGCGAAGGCACCATCGGCGGCGAGCCCGTACGCCGCTTCCGCTACCAGATCACGTCGCACGACGACTCGTGGGAGAAGTGGGGCGTGCAGGGCACCGCCTTCCAGACGGGCGCCTCCGCGGCCTGCGCCGTCACGCAGTTCGCGCGCGGCGAGATCGCGCGGCGCGGCGTCTTTCCGGCCGAAGTGCTCGACCCAGCGGCCTACATGGCCGAGATGCAGAAGGTGGGCCTGGCGGTCGGCGTGGTGGACCTGCCGGCTGATTGAGCGCGAGTAGCCGGGCTGCGCCGGCGCCTGCGACTCCGATAGCATGAGGGCGTGCCGACCCGTCTGACACGCTCCCTGCAGGAGCTCCGCTCCTTCCCCAGCCAGTTCTGGGTGCTGACCGTCGGCATCTTCATCTACGTCGCGGCGGCCGCGCTCGCCTTTCCCTTCGAGGGCATCTACCTGCACACGGAGCTGGGCGTGTCCATGTCGATGATCGGCGTGGTCTTCGGGCTCGTACCCGTCGCCGTGATGCCCATGCAGTTCTGGGGCGGGCACCTCACCGACCGCCTGGGGCGCCGCTGGGTGATCATGCTCTCGGTGAGCATGGGCGTGGTGTGGTTCGCCGGCTTCGCCTTCGTCACCCAGGTCTGGCAGGTCGCGCTGCTGGTCGCTATCGAGAGCTCGCTGGGGTGGCCGCTCTTCCAGACGGCGAGCAACGCCATGATCGCCGACCTGCTGCCGCGTGAGAAGCGGCAGGAGGCGTTCAGCGTCAGCCGCGTGGCGATGAACCTGGGCGTCGTCGTGGGTCCGGCGGCGGCCGGTCTGGCGCTGGGCTTCGGGGTGACCTTTCGCGAGCTCTTTCTCGCCGCCGCCACGGGCTGCGCGCTGATGGTGGCGATCATGTTCTTCTCGATCCGCGAGAGCCGCCCGGCGAGCGCTACGGCGCCGGAGAAGCATCGCGACGCGCAGGGGCGCAGCGGCTACCGCATCGTCTTCCACGACCGCGTGTTCATCGTGTTCTGCCTGGTCGCGGTACTGCCCGTGTTCTGCATCGGTAACTTCGGCTCGATCTACTCCGTGTACATCACCGATTACCTCGGCGTGCCCTACGGGGAGTGGGGCATGCTGCTCGCCCTCAACGCCTTCATCGTCGCCACGGTGCAGTACCCGCTGGTGCGGGCCACGCGCTTCAAGAACCGCATGGTCCTGCTGGCCATCGCCAGCGCCGCGCTGGCCTTGGGCATCGGCGGTTCAGCTTTCGCCGGCCCGCTCTGGTCGCTGATCATCCTCATCGTCGTGATGAGCCTCGGCGAGACGCTGCTCTCACCGGTGGCCTCGGCCGAGGTGTCCGACCTCGCCCCCGAGGCCGTGCGCGGGCGCTACATGGGCGTCTGGACGATCGCCTGGAGCGGCGGCGCCGCCTTGGGCCCGGCCTTCGGCGGCTGGGCCATGGACGCCTTTGGCGGGCGCCAGGCGTTCGCCATCCTGCTGGTCGAGGGTCTGGTCGGCGCCGGGCTGTTCCTGGCGCTGGCGCCGGGCTGGAGGCGTCGCCGTGAGCAGGCCCAGGCGGCGCGTTCGCGCCCGGAAGCCGCCTGACCGGCGGCGGGCCCTACGGCCCGCCGCCGCGGATTGACCGTGCGGCCGGGCGCCCTACAGATCCAGGGCGCTCTGCAGGTCGCGGGCGTGCTCCTCCTCGATGATGAGGATGTCCTCGAGGGCGCGGCGCAAGCCGTATTCCTGCAGCATCTCGGCCTGACCGATGCGCTCGCGATAGCGGGCGATGGCGTCGAGCTCACCCACGAGATCCTGCTCAAGCATGATCTTCGAATCCGGTGAGATGTGGATGTCGGCGACGTTCACATCGGGGACACCGCCGAGGAAGTCGATCTGGTCGCTCAGCGTGATCGCGTGCTGATGCTCCTCGTTGGAGTGCACCGTCAGCTCAGCGGAGATCGAGTCGTACTGAGGCCCGGTGATGACGGACGCGTGCTGCACGTACTGGATCAGGGCCGCGTACTCCTTGGCGAGATCCTTGTTGAGCTCGTCGATGAGCTGAGCCTTGGTGAGTTTGCGGAGTGTCTTGCCTGTAGCCTTCTTGGCGGCTGGTTTCGCCACGCTGGTCTCCTTTCGGCTGGTCACACGTACGGAGTCGGCGCGGTGGCGCCGACGCTTCGCAGAAGGGTACTTCCCCCAACGGCCCGGCGCACCGTCTGTCAGCCCGGCGCCGTCTCGGCCTCACGCGGCACGTCGTCCAAGCCGTCGCGCTCGTAGGCGCTCGCCGGCCGCAGGCGGTCCAGACTGAGATACAGCACCGGCACCAGCACGAGCGTGAGGAACGTCGAGGTGAAGAGGCCGCCGATCACGACGATCGCCAGCGGCGTTGAGAGGAACCCGCCCTTGCCCATGCCCATCGCCATCGGCGTGAGCGCGAGTATGGTCGCGACCGCGGTCATGAGGATCGGCCGCAGGCGACGACGACTGCCTTGGATCACGGCCGTCCGCGCGTCCATGCCGCGGCGGCGGAACTGCTCCACGAGATCGAGCAATACGATCGCATTGGTGACGACGATGCCGATCAGCATCAGGAGGCCGACGAGGCTGGGCATGCCCAACGCCGTCCCCGTGATGACCAGGGCGATGACGGCGCCGACGGCGGCAAAGGGGATGCTCACCAGAAGGATCAGCGGGTTCAGCAGGCTGCGGAACGTGGCCACCATGATGATGTAGACGAGCAGGATGGCGATGAGCATGGCGATGCCGAGGGTGCGGAACACGTCGTTGGTCGCCTGGGTGGCGCCGGCGAGCTCCCACGTAGCGCCGGCCGGCAGCTCCACGCCCTCCATGGCCTTGGTCACCGCGCTGGACGCCGCTCCGATGTTGTTGTTGACGGCGGCGGCGGTGATGCTCGCGGTGCGCGCGCCGTCGACGTGGGTGATCTGCACGGGAGCCTTGACTTCTGCGATCGTGGCGATCTCGCCGAGGGGCACCATGCCCTCGCTCCCCGGTACGGGCAGCCTCATGAGCATGGCGCTCACGGCGCCGGGAATGGGCGGCAGCTTGATGTCCTGCACCATGACCTGCGCCGGGAGCAGGCCGTCTGCCGTGGGTACGACGCCGATCGGGTAGCCGTTGAGGACCAGCGTCGTGTACAGGCTCAGCGTCGAGGGACTGACGCCGGCCGCCGCGGCCTTGGCCTGGTCGATGAGCACGGTCGCCGACGGACGGCCTTCGCTGAGGTTGGACTTGACGTCCGCGAGCCCGTCGACCGTCTTGACCGCGGCCAGGACCGTGTCGTTGGCTTTCTTGAGCACGAGCGGGTCGCTGGCCGAGACGCGGACCTCCATGGTGGACATACCACCCATGGAGGCATCGTCGCCGGTCACGGTGATGATGCCGGCGTTCTGCAGCTCGGCCACCTGCGCGCGAACGTCGTCGACGATCGCGAGCTTGTCCATGCCCGGATCGGTGGTGACCGTGAACATGGCCTGGCTGGACGAGGCGCTCGTGCCGCCGCCGGCGCCGAAGAGGCTGCCGGTGCTGCCGGCGGTCACCTGGTAGATGTCCACGCCCTTCGTGGTCGCGAGGATCTGCTCGACGCGGGTGGCCGAAGCCATGGTCGCGTCGAGGCTGGTGCCCGACGGGAGCGTCTGGGCGATGCTCATGGTGTTCTGCGCGGAGCTGTCGAAGAGGTTGGTCTTGAGCAGGGGCGTGAGCGTCATGGTGCCGGCGAAGATCGCCGCCGCCAGCACGAGCGTGATGACCTTGTGGTCGAGGGCGAGCCTGAGAGCCGGCAGGTAGGCGCGTTGCAGGCGGGTCTCCTTCTCGGCCTCGCGGTGGCCGACCTGGCGCTTGTGGAGCACCAAGGTGGACGCGACGGGGACGACCACGAGGGCGACCAGCAGGCTGCAGAGAAGCGCGAACGTGACGGTGAGGGCGAAGGGGCGGAAGAACTCAGAGGCGAGGCCGTGCACGAAACCCAGCGGGAGGAACACGGCGACCGTGGTGAGTGTACTCGCGGTGATGGCTCCGGCGACCTCACGGGTGCCCGTGTAGGCGGCGGTGCGTACGTTGTCGCCCTCCTGCAGGTGGCGGTACGTGTTCTCGATGACCACGATGGAGTCGTCGATCACGCGCCCGATGGCGATCGTGAGGCCGCCGAGGGTGAGCATGTTCAGCGATTCGCCGCGCGAGAACAGGATGATGAGCGCGCCGACGATGCTCAGCGGGATCGAGAGGCTGGCGATGAGCGTCGAGCGCCAGCTCCTCAGGAAGACCCAGATGATGAGCACCGCGAACACGGCGCCGATGAGCCCCTC
>JAPLCL010000203.1 GCA_026392265.1 Actinomycetota bacterium | reverse complement strand
GCAGGTTGGCGGCCAGCTTGAGATTGTCTTCTACGACGAGGATGGTCATGCGGCATCCTGCTCACGATACCTGACGCAGGTTAAGGCTGACATAACTCAGCCCGGCGGTGCGCCAGACGAGACGTCGCGGATTCCGCTAATCGGCTCTTAAGGCGCGGACCTGCATCCTGTGCCCGGACAGCGCACCAGAGAGGCTCCGATCCAACGCCTCGCGGTGCCGGACAAAGGAGGAGAGCCATGAAGAAGCGCATGACAGCGTTCGCCCTGATCCTCGCGGTGTTCACACTCGCGGTGCCGGCGAGCGTCCTGGCGGACGGCGTGCAGTCGCCGGCGAAGGGCAAACGCGCCGGCGTCGGCGGTATCCGCGCCGGCGTGACCTGTCACGACCCGTGCGACGACCCCTTTCAGCTCAAGGCCTGGGTGCGCGGCAGCAACGTCGCGGGCCTGAAGGTCAAGTTCTCGGTCAAAGGCAAGACGCTCATCGCCAAGTGCGACGGCTCAGGGTTCGCCCACTATCACCTGGACATCAACCCTTCGAACTATCCGCAGGGCGTGGTGGTCAAGGTGACCGCCGCGATCAGCCACGGTGGAGCCACAAAGTCGGCCTCGACATGGTTCAAGCCGAACTACAACTGACGACGCTCCGCTTCATTCGTGGGCAGGCGAGGGTTCCCCGGACCTCGCCTGCCCACCCTGCGCCCGCCGAGCGGGCAACAGGCTTCGAGCGCCCTCTGCTCATGATCATGCCGATCACCGATCTCGCGCACCTGCTGCGCCGGGCGCGCGCTCATGGTCCCGGCGCTCGCGGCGCCCGCGCATGCGTGGGCCGCCGGCTCGCCTTCTGAAAGGTCGATCGGAGAGCCCCTTGCCCGGCGCGAGGGGATTCCTGCGCTCGCCGGGCGTCGAGCCCGATGCTGTGGCGCTGCGGGCTGCGCAGGCGACCCAGGCCGTCTTCGGCATGCCCTTCGACAGCACGACCAGCTATCACACCGGTTCGATGCACGGACCGCACGCGATTCGCGACGCGTCGGAGCAGTTCCTGCCCTGCCACTACGACTTCGACCTCGACCTGGGGGACGCGATCGGCCTCGTCGGCTGCGGCGACGCCGCAGTCGTGGCGGGCGGAAGAGCCGCCCGCCGCCCCGCCCGCCCGACGCTTGAGCAGTAGGCGCTCCAGGGTATGCGTGTATGGGGGAGCAATGGCAGCTCACGTACACCAGCAGAGCGCCCGGGCCGCTGTCAGGACCTCGTGGCTCGGCCTGAGGTACCTGGTCGGCCACCACGTCCTCCGCCATGACCCGCCCCTGATCCGCGGGCTCGTGCTCACCAACCGCTGTAACCTGCACTGTCGGCACTGCCGCGTGTCCGAGCGCGACCCGATGGACCTCAGCTTCGCGGAGGTGACGGCGGCCGTGGATGCGTTCTACGCAGAAGGCGGCCGCTGCCTCTACCTCGAGGGCGGCGAGCCGTTTCTCTGGCGGGACGCCGCCCACCGGCTCGACGACATCGTCCAGTACGCCCACGGCGTCGGGTACCTGACCGTGGTCGTCTACACTAACGGCACGCTGCCGCTGCGCACGTCTGCCGACACGGTGTTCGTCAGCGTGGATGGGCTCCAGGCCACGCACGACGCGCTGCGCGGCACGTCGTTCGAGCGCATCATGGGCAACATCCGCGAGTCGCCGCACCCGTCGCTCTTCATCAACTCCACGATCAACTCGCGCAACAAGGACGAGATCCGCGCCTTCTGCGACCACGTCGAGGGCATCGCGAACATCCGCGGCACGTTCTTCTACCTGCACACGCCCTACTACGGGCACGACGCGCTCGAGCTCGACGCAGTCGAGCGGCAGCGCGTCCTTCGCGAGCTCCTGGTCCTCCGCCGCGATCACCGGATCCTCAACTCCCGCGCCGGGCTGGAGTCGGCCCTCAGAAACGACTGGGCGCGGCCGCTGGGCGCCTGCTCCGTGTACGAAGAGGGCGTCGTCTACGAGTGCTGCCGGTATTCGGGCGACCTCGACCTGTGCCGTCAGTGCGGCTACCTGAGCTATGCGGAGATCGACCAGGTCCTGAAGCTGAAGCCATCGGCGATCGGCAATGCCGTCAAGTACTTCTGACATCGAGAGGCTCTTCCGGCGCGCTCTCGTGAGGCTCCTCACGGGAGAGCGCGAGATCCGCCTGACGCACGCGGTCCCATCGTTCGACGGGCTGCGCGAGAAGTTCACGCAGATCGACGCGCTTGGGCTCTACCTCCACATCCCGTTCTGCGAGCGCATCTGCCCGTACTGCCCCTACAACAAGGAGCTCTACCGCCCCGACTTGGCAGAGGGCTACGTCAATGCCATCAAGCGGGAGATCGACATCTACGCCGGCATCGTCGGCGACAAGCCGGTCACCTCGCTCTACATCGGCGGGGGGACTCCCACGACGATGCTGCACAGTGGCCTGGCGGACATCATCGGGCACGTGCGGCGGACGTTCGACCTGCGCTGCGACGTCCACATGGAGAGCCATCCCAACCACCTGAGCGCCGAGAACCTTGATGCCATCGAGGCGCTCGGCGTACGGCACCTGAGCATCGGCGTGGAGTCGCTGATGGACCGGCATCTGCGGACGTTGTGCCGGCCCTACACCGTGAGTCAGGTCAAGGATGCCGTGGGGCGGGCGGTCTCGCACGGTTTCACGTGCGTGAACGTGGATGTGATGTTCGCCCTGCCCGGTCAGACCGAGCGGGAGGTCGCGGAGACCGGGCGCGAGCTCGTGAAGCTGGGCGTGGACCAGGTGGCGGCGTATCCGCTCTTCCTGTTCCCGTATACGCCGATGGGGAGGGCCATCGGCCCGGGGGCACACGTGATCACGCAGAGCCTCAGGAGGCGAAGGATGCTGCGCATCCTGGAGGGGATCTTCTACGAGGCCGGCTACGAGAGGACGTCGGTCTGGGCGTTCACGAAGCGGGGCGTGCCCAGGTACTGCTCGGTGACGGTGCCGCTCTACCTGGGCCTGGGGGCCAGCGGCGGCTCCTACCTCAGGGACGTGTTCTACCTGAACACCTTCGGCGGGGCCGAGTACATCACGGCCCTGGACGACGGCGGATTGGCGATCGCCCTGGCGGTCGACCTGACGGAGAAGATGCAGCGCGCCGGCTGGCTGTACTGGCGGGTGTACGAGACGCGCTTTCGCAAGGCCGACTACCGGGAGCGCTTCGGCGAGGACATCGACGCCGCGTATGGCCGCTTCCTGACGGCAGCTTGCCGGCTCGGCCTGCTGAAGGACGACGGCGAGCGGATCGCGCTCTCGGACAGCGGCGCCTTCTGGCTGCACGCGGCCGAGGACCTGCTGTCCATCGAGTTCGTCAGCACGCTGTGGGGGTCGTCGCGGCGTGACCTGTGGCCGGAACGGGCGATCCTGTCATGATGGCCGCCTGCCGGGATCCCGCCGTCGTCGGTTGACGATGCCGGCCGGCGCCGGCTCGTGGAAGTCCACCGAGACCTGCCAGCGTTGTCAGTCCGACAACGCCTGGCCCGCTCGAGGGCGCACTCCGGTCACCTGCCCGATTGCAGCCTTCGCCTGCCCGCGGTCCGTCAGTCGCCGGCGTCGGCCTCGAAATCCCTGACCGCGTCGAGCACCCGCGGGAAGATCGCATCTTCCCCGATCGTCTCGATGATGCCGTCTCTCCTCATGAAATCGCGAAGGGCGCCGTGCAGCCGGGCAAGCATGACCTGCACGCCGGCTCGGCGCAGCGCGGCCACGAGGTCGACGAACTGGTCGGCCGCCGTCGTATCCATGTCGGCGGTGGCCTCCAGATCGAGGATCAGCGCCCGTACCGGCTTGCTTGCGCCGGGGACGGCGCGCGGTGCGTCCGCCTTGATGAGCGCTCGCACTTCGTGCGCGAAGCGTTCGGCGCTGGGGAAGACAAGTGGGCCATCGAAGCGGTAGATGAGCAGGCCGGGGATCGTCTGGTAGTCCGGGTGGGTGACCAGATCGGCGAAGTCGTCGCCATCCGGGCGCCGGCCGAGGACGGCCGAATTGGGGCTGCTCTCCCGCGTGATGAGAAGCGTCAGCGAGAGCACCACGCCGAGGATCACGCCGGGCAGCACACCGAAGAGCAGGACGCCGACAAGTGCGCAAGTGGCGAGGACGAAGTCCCCCCGCCGTACCCGGTAGAGGCGCACAAGGCCGGCCGGCGAGAAGTAGTTGCGCAAGGCGACGATCACCACGGCCGCGAGCGCGGCCTCCGGCAGGTAGGCGAAGAGCCCGGTGAGAAAGAGCACGGTCGCGAGCGTCAGCCCAGCGCAAAGTAGTGCGACGACCTGGGTCTTGCCGCCGCCGGCTTCGTCCGCAGCGCTCTTCGACAGGCTGCCGTTGACGGCGAAGCCCTGCAGCAGACCGGCGCCGAGGTTCGCCAGACCGTTGGCGATCATCTCCTGATCGGCGTCGACCTCGTAGTCGAGCCGCGCCGCCTCTGCTTTCGCCACCGCGATGGACTCGGTGTAGCCGACGAGGGCCACGGCGAGGGCGCCGGGCAGCAGGTGATAGACGTCCTCCCAGTCCAGCCCGGTGAGCTGCCAGCCGGGCAGGCCGCCGGGGATGTGACCGACGAGGGCGAGGCCGTGACTGCCGAGATCGAACAGGTAGGCCAGCAGCGTGGCGGCGGCGACGGCCACGATGCCGGCCGGGATCCTCGGTACGAAGCGCGCGAGGACGACGATCAGCGCCGCGCTGCCGACGCCGACGACGAGCGGCAGCCAGCTCCACGCGCCGACCTGGCCGACGAGGCTCACCGCCTTCTCGAGCGCGGTGTCGCCGGTGAGGTGCACGCCCATGAGCTTGCCGACCTGTCCGACGGCGATGGTGTAGGCCAGCCCCATGATGAAACCGTCGAGGACCGGCTTAGCGAGGAACTTGGCGACCAGGCCGAGCCGGGCCAGGCCGGCGAGCACGAGGATGCTGCCGGAGAGCAGCGCCAAGGCGATCGTGAGCGCGAGGTAACGATGGTCGCCGCCCGACGCGGCGAGCGGCGCCACCGCTGCCGCCGAGACGAGGGCCACCGTTGAGCTCGGTCCCACCATGAGGTGCCGGGACCCGCCGAAGAGGGCGTAGGCGACCAGGGCCAGGGGTGCGGCGTACAGGCCGTACTGCGGGGGCACGCCGGCGATCCCGGCGTAGGCCAGCGCCTCGGGTACGAGCAGCGCCCAGACCGTCAGTGCAGCGAGCACGTCGCCAGACAGCCAGCTGCGCTGGTAGCGGGGCAACCAGGCGGCCGCCGGCAGCAGTCGCTGCAGGAGCGGCCGCCTCTGCTGCGGCCCGGCGAGCGACTGCGCATGGCTCGGTCGGCTCACGTCGTGACCCCGGAGCGCTGCCGGGTGGTCTCGGACAGGACCCCCTGGTTCGGGCGCTCGGGCCGTCGGCCCGTGTCGAGGACAGGCGCGGCGCGCGCGAGGCGTCTCCCCACGCGCGCCGCGCCGCCTGACGGCTGCGGCTGACTCAAGATCGTCGATCCACTCGGGCCGTAGCGTCCAGGCCGTTCACTCGCGGAGCAGCATCGCCACCGCCTCGCGTTCCAGGTCGAGGTACGGCTCGCCGCTGACGTTGACTCTGACTTCCTTGATGACACCGCCGACGAACCGATGCGGCGACTCGCCCGGGTAGTCGTCGGTGACGGGGGCGCCGCCGTCGCGGCCCACGCAGAGCCCTTCACCGGCGATGGCGAACTCCCCCGGCTGGGTCTTGATGCGTCCCTCGCCGACCTTCCTGTCACCGTGGAACAGGGAGAGGACGCCGGTGGCGACGCCGGGCGGGTCCTCGCCGTCCTT
>JAPLCL010000297.1 GCA_026392265.1 Actinomycetota bacterium | reverse complement strand
GCCACGGCGTTGCCTGCGTGCTTGTGGAGCAGGCGGTCGAGATCGCCCACGAGCTGTATCTCGCGATCTCGTCATCACGTGCGCAACGCGGCCCCGTGTTGATCTTCTCGGCCGAGGGCGGCGTCGACATCGAGGAGGTCGCGAGGCGGAACCCGGCCGCCCTCGTGCGCACCCCTGTCGACCCCTTGCTCGGCCTCTGCGACTATCAGGTCCGCGATGTCGTCGCGGCGGCGGCGCTCGGCGCCGAGCACACCGGCCCGGACGGGACGCCGGCGAAGCAGGCGCTGGCCGGCGTCGTGCGCGCGCTCTGGCGCCTCTACCACGACAGCGACGCGACGCTCTGCGAGATCAACCCGCTCGTGGTCACCGCGACGGGCGAGGTCGTGTGCCTCGACAGCAAGGTGACCATCGACGACAACGCGCTGTATCGGCACGCCGAGCTGAAGGCCGAAGCCGAAGCCGGCGCGGAGGACCGCGAGGCGAGGGCACGTCAGGCCGGCCTCGCCTTCGTCGCGCTCGACGGCGACATCGGCGTGCTCGGCAACGGCGCCGGGCTGGTGATGAGCACGATCGACCAGATCGCCGCCGCGGGCGGATCCGCCGCCGACTTCTGCGACATCGGCGGCGGCGCCCGCGCCGAGGTCGTGACGGCGGCGCTCGACGTGATCCTCTCCACGGGGGCCGTCCGCGCCCTGCTGGTCAGCATCTTCGGGGGCATCACCCGTTGTGACGAGGTCGCGCGTGGCCTTGTCCAGGTGCTGGGTCAGACGCGCCTCGACATGCCTGTGGTGGTGAGGCTGGACGGCAACGCCGCCGCCGAGGGCCGCGCCGTGCTTGCCGAGGCGCGGCTGCCCGGCCTCACCGTGGCCGCCGGCGCCGCCGCAGCGGTGCGCTTGGCCGTCGCCGGCGCGGCTGCGCAGGCCGGCCCCGCTACCCCCCGGGAGGACTGATGGCCATCCTGATCGACCAACGCAGCCGCGTGCTGGTGCAGGGCATCACCGGGCGCGAGGGCGCCTTTCACGCGGCGCGTATGCGCGCCGCGGGCACAAACCTCGTGGCCGGCGTCTCGCCGGGCAAGGGCGGCCAGACCGTCGAGGGCGCGCCCGTCTACAACGCCGTCGCGCCGGCGGTGGCCGCGAGCGGCGCCGACGTAGCCGTACTCTTCGTCCCGGCGCGCTTCGCGCGCGATGCGATGATCGAAGCCGCCGACGCCGGCATCCGCCTCGTGGTGTGCGTCACCGAGGGCATCCCGACGCGCGACATGGCCGAGGTCACGGCCCATCTCTCGCGACGGGGCTGCGTGCTCGTCGGCCCCAACGGGCCGGGGCTCATCACGCCACGCCGTTGTAGCGCCGGCATCATGCCGGCCGACGTCTTCGCTCCGGGTGCCGTGGGCCTTGTGTCCCGCTCGGGGACCCTCACCTACGAGGTCGTCCACGAGCTGACCCAGGCCGGCATCGGCCAGTCGACGGTCGTCGGCATGGGCGGCGACCCCATCCACGGCGTCGGTTTTCTCGAGTGTCTCGAGCTGTTCGAGGCCGACGAGGAGACCGAGGCCGTCGTGCTCATCGGTGAGATCGGAGGCAACGACGAGGAGCGCGCCGCCGAGTTCGTGCGCGAGCACGTCTCCAAGCCCGTGATCGCCTACATCGCGGGCTTCGGCGCGCCGCCCGGCAAACGCATGGGCCACGCCGGCGCCATCGTCGAGGGCTCGTCGGGCACGGCCGCCGAGAAAAAGGTCGCGCTCGAGGCCGCCGGCATCCCGGTCGCGTCCGCACCGGCGGATGTCGTTCCGCTGCTGCAAGCACAGCTCGAAAGGAGGCGGTCACCATGACGCAGATCGTGATCGGGGACGCCCCGCTTAGCATCGAGGATGTCCTCGCGGTGGCGCGCGGCGGGGCAGAGGTCTCCCTCGGCCGGGCCGCGCGCGAGCGCATCGAGGCGGCCCACGACGTCATCGCGCGCGTCGTCGCCGAGGAGCGCGTCGCCTACGGCGTCACCACCGGCTTCGGCCTGCTTGCGACCACGCACATCCCCGCCGAAAAGGTCGAGGAGCTGCAGCAGAACCTCGTGCGCAGCCATGCGGTCGGCGTCGGCGTGCCGCTCTCCCGCGAGGTCGTGCGCGCGGGCATGACGATCCGCCTCAATACCATGGCGCGTGGCCACTCCGGGGTGCGGGCAGAGGTCGCGGAGTTCGTGGCCGCGATGCTCAACGTCGACCTGGTTCCGTGGGTCCCGTCCCGGGGCTCGCTGGGCGCCTCCGGCGACCTCGCTCCGTCGGCCCATCTCGTTCTGGCGATGATGGGCGAGGGCGAGCTGCTCGGCCTGGACGGCGAGCGCGAGCCGGCCGAGCCCGCTCTGCGGGCCGCTGGGCTCGCGCCTCTTACGCTCGCAGCCAAAGAAGGCCTCAGCCTCCTCAACGGCACCCAGTTCATGGCGGCCATCGGCTGCCTTGCAGTGGCCGACGGCGAGACGCTGCTCGATTCGGCCGATCTTATCGGCGCCATGAGCCTTGAGGGTCTGCGCGCCTCGGTCGGCCCGTTTGAGGAGCGCATCCAGCTCCTGCGGCCCATCCCCGGCCAGTTGCTCACGGCCGCCGTCGTGCGCGCCGCCACCGTGGGCAGTGAGATCATGCAGAGTCACCTGAACTGCGACAAGGTGCAGGACGCCTACTCGCTGCGCTGCATCCCCCAGGTGCACGGCGCCTGCCGCGACGCCCTGCGCTGGCTGCGCGAAGTGATCACCGTCGAGGTGGATGCCGTCACCGACAACCCGCTGGTGTTCCCCGACAGCGGCGAGATCATCTCAGCGGGCAACTTCCACGGCGAGCCGCTTGCCCTGGCTCTCGACCTGGCCGCGATGGCGGCCAGCGAGATCGCCAATATCAGCGAGCGCCGCATCTTCCGTATGCTCACCAGCTCTCTCTCGGATCTGCCGCCGTTCCTCACCACCGACAGCGGCCTCAACAACGGCTACATGATCGTCCAGTACACGGCCGCCGCCCTGGTCGCCGAGAACAAGATCCTCTGCCATCCGGCGAGCGTCGACTCCATCCCCAGCTCGGGCGACCAGGAGGACCACGTAAGCATGGGCATGACGGCGGCGCTCAAGCTCGAGGACGTGATGCGCAACGCCCAGATGGTGCTCGGCATCGAGGCGCTGTGCGCGGCGCAGGCCATCGACTTGCTGGCGCCGCTGCGGGCCGGCGTGGGCACCAAGGCCGCGCATGACCTCGTGAGGCGCTTCGCGCCGACGCTCGGCCGCGACCGCTACCTGGCTCCCGAGATCGAAGCGGCGGCGCGGGCCGTCGCAGACGGCGAGTTCGCCGCCGTGGTGCGGCGCCTGGCGCCGTGAAGATCGCCCGTCTCCAGACCACGCCGCTCGCCCTGGCCTTCAAGGATCCGTATCACTGGGCCGGCCACGTCGACCACGCGGCAGCCGTGGTCCTTGTCGAGGACGAGACCGACGACGGCCTTGTCGGCATCGGCGAGTCCGTCGCCGCCTTTCCGGCGGAAGGCAACCAGATCACGCACCAGCTGCTGGTCGAGGACCTCGTGAGCGCGCCCGATCTCACTCCTGTTCAGGGCAAGATCGGGCTCCTCGAGACACCCGGTCTGGGCGTCGAGCTCGACTGGAACGCGCTCCACCGCGCGGCGGAGCTCTACCGGCGTGGACAGACAGGAATGAAGGAAGGTGGCCAATGAAAGCGCTGGTCGCGGACCAGAAGCTGGTCACCGAACTGCTGCTGGGCAAGGCCCCGGCGCGTACCTCGCCCGACGACATCACGCTGTTCAAGTCGCTGGGCATCGCCATCGAAGACCTCGCCGCCGCGCACCACATGTACACAACGGCCAAAGAGCGCGAGTTGGGCACCTGGGTCGAGATCGGCGGCCGGCACTTCGGCAATGCCGCGGAGGGCTGAAGCAATGACCGTCGCCGCCTACCCCGAGTTCTTCAACGACGTCTTCGGACCGGTCATGCAGCCGGGCTCCAGTTCCCACTTTGCCGGCCCCTGCCGCCTGGGCCTCCTGGCGGGTGATCTTCTCGGCGAGCCGCCGTCCCGGATCCGCATCTTGCTCGACGAGCGCGGCTCGTTCGCCGGGACCTTCGGGATCATGGCCGAGGACCGCGCCATGGTCGGCGGCGTCCTCGGCTTCCAGACCGACGACGAGCGCCTGTTCCGCGCCTCCGAGCTCGCCGAAGAAGCGGGCGCGGAGGTGTCGTTCGAGTTCACTCATCTCACTGAGAGCGACCATCCGAACGCCGTCCAGTTCATCCTGACGGGGCGCAACGGCCGCGAGGCCGAGCTTGTCGGCAACTCTACCGGCGGCGGTATGGTCGAGACCGTCACGGTCAACGGCTTCCCGCTGCACACCATCGGCGACACCCACGCTCTGCTGGTGTTCGACGCCCGGAAGCAGATCGGCGAAGAGCAACTCGCGGCCCTCGTGCTCGAACTGCCCGAGCTGGTGGCGAGCAGCGCGGTCGAGATCGACGGCCGTGGCGTGCTGCGCGCCTACATGCTCGCCGTGGAGCCGGACCTCGTGGCCCTCAACGGCCTGCTCACGACCGCGTTGCCCGGTGTCAGCGTCGCCGTCCTCAAGCCCCTCCTGCCGGTGATCAGCCAGCTCGATCGGAAGCCTCAGCTCTTCGACACCATGACGCGCTGGCGCGAGATCGCCGCCCGCGAGGATCTGCCGCTGTGGGAGGTCGCCGTCCGGTACGAGATGGACGCCTCGGGTTGGCCGCGCGCCTGGATCATCGACCGCATGCGCCTGCTGGCCGGCCTCATGCGCCGTCAGACGCGCGCCGCGTACGAGGAGGATGTAGTCGTTCCGACGAGCCCGTTCAAGCCCGATTTCGCCGGCCGCTGGGCCGAGCATGCCGCCTCGGGACGTGCCGTGAGCGACGGGGTCACGGCGCAGACCATCAAGTGGGCCTACGGGGCGGGCTCCGGCATTCCGGGTGTCACTGTGGTGCCGGGCCCCATGGGCGGAGGCGCCGGCTACATCTACGCCGCCATGAGCGCCGTCCAGGACGCCCGCGGGCTGGACGACGACGACCTGCTGCGCGGCCTCTTCGTCGCCGCCGGTATCGGCGCCATCTCCTACACGCGCTCGGCGCCGACCGGTGAGGTCACCGGGTGCACGGGAGAGGCCGGCACCTGCGGCGCCATGGCCGCCGCCGCTATCGTCGAGATGGCCGGCGGCTCGCCCGAGCACGTCGAGAACGCGGCCTCGCTGGCGCTGCAGGCCTTCACCGGCATGCCGTGCGACCCCATGCCGGGGGGGCTCTGCCAGCCCTGCCGCAGTCGCATCCTGGCTGCGACCTGTATGGCGCACGTGTTCGCCGACCTGGCGCTGGCCGGCCACGAGGCGGTGCTGCCGCTGCACGAGGCCATCGACGTGGCCGACAAGATCGGCCGCAGCCTTCCGCCGGAGCTGCTCTGCACCTCCGGCGGTGGCGCCTGTGCGGCCCCGGCGGCGCAGCGCTGCCGCGTCGATTTCCAGCAGTGGTTTGCGGAGAGCAAGCCCGAAGAGCGGCCGCCGGCGAGCCTGATCTGAGCGATCGCAGGGCAGCGGGGTCGGGCCGACGGTCGATTCTGAGAGTTGATACACTCAGAAACCCGCTCGAACACGAGGAGACAGATTGACGCAGGACCTGCAGTACGTGGGGCAGACGTATCCGGTGCATGACGCGGCGCAGAAGGTCACCGGCGAACTGGTGTATGGCAGCGACATCGAACTGCACGGCATGCTCTACGCCAAGCTGCTGCTCAGCCCCATCCCGCACGGCATGGTCATAAACATCGATTCCCGTGCCGCCGAAGCGCTGCCGGGGGTCGTCAAGGTCTTCTCGCATCTCAACTCCCCGGCGGACGTGTACTGCCGCGCCCGGCTCACGCCGGAGCAGGAGCTCTGCCCGCGGGACGAGACGCTCTTCAGCGAACACGTGCGCTTCGTCGGCGACCGTGTCGCCGCGGTCGTGGCGACCAGCCAAGCCATCGCCGAGGCCGCCGTCGCCCTCATCGACGTCCAGTACTCGGATCTGCCGGCGCTCTTCACTCCGGAGGAGGCGCAGCGGCGCGACGACCTGCCCATCCATCCGGGCGGCAACGTATTCTTCGAGCATGAGGAGGAGTGCGGACGCGGCATCGAGTCGCCGGACGCCGTGGTGGTCAGCAGCACGACGACCACGCCGAGGATCCACCACGCGGCGCTCGAGCCGCACGTCTGCGTGGCGCAGCCTCATAGTACCGGGGGCCTGACCATCTGGAGCACCAGCCAGGGCGTGTACGGCGCGCGGACGGTGGTGGCCGACCTGCTCGGCCTGGAGTATCACCATGTCAGGGTGATCAAGGCGCCCATGGGCGGCTCGTTCGGTGGCAAGACGGAGTTCATCCTCGAGCCGGTCACGGCCTACATGGCCCAGAAGACGCGGCGGCCGGTGAAGCTCCTGCTCAATCGCGAGGAGTGCATGAGGGCCACCATGGTCCGGCCGGCGACGGTGTCGACCATTCGCACCACCTGCAACCCGCAGGGTCAGTTAGAGAGCATGGAGGTCGCGAGCGTGCTGGACGCCGGAGCGTACGCATCCAGCACCTCCGACTACGCCGTCCACATGTGCAAGAAGATCACCAAGCTCTACCGGCTGGCCCACTACCACCACCGCTCTCAGGCGGTGTACACCAACACGCCGGTGGCCGGGGCGATGCGCGGCTGGGGCGCGCCGGAGATCGTGAGCGCCCTCGAGATCCACATGGACCGAGTGGCCCACGAGCTGGGCATGGACCCGGTCGACTTGCGTCTGCGGAACCTCATGCATCCCTTCGAGGTGGACCCGGTCACCGAGATGTCGATCGGGGACGGCCGTGTGCGCGAATGTCTGGAACGCGGCGCCGCCGCGTTCGACTGGGGCGCCCGGCGCGGGCGAGCCCCGGGACGCGGGCGCTACCGCCGCGGCGTGGGCGTGGCTTGCGGCGCCCACAAGAACGGCATGTTCGGCAAGTTCGCCGAGGCCAGCAACATGACGCTGAAGATGAACGAGGACGGTACCTTCGAGCTCGGCGCGAGCTTGCACGAAGTCGGCTGCGGTATCGTCACGGTGATGAAGGTCATCATCGCCGAGGTGCTCGGCGTCAGCCCCGACCTGGTGGCCGCCGGCGAAGCCGACACCTCCAGCACGCCGTTCGACTACGGCACCTTCGGCAGCCGGGTGACCTACGTCGTCGGCGCCTGTGCCAAAGCCACGGCCGAGAAGCTCAAAGAGGAGATCGTCACGGCCGCCGCCGACCTGCTTCACGAGCCCAGGGAGAGGCTCACGGTGGAGGGTGGCGAGGTCCACGTCCAAGATGATGGGCAGCGCGGCGTGGCCTTCAAGGACATCGCCCGGCTGAGCCACATGCGGCACTCGCCCGCCATCACGGCGTCGGTCACGTACTACGCGACCTCCAACCCGGCGTCCTACTCCGTGCAGTTCGCCGAGGTCGAGGTCGACTGTGCCACCGGACTCGTCGCGGTCACGGACTTCCTGGCCGTGGGCGACGTCGGCCAGGCCATCAACAGGGGCATGGTCCACGCGCAGTTCCAGGGTGCCGTGCAGATGGGCATCGGCTACGCCCTGTACGAGCACATGGACGTGGACGAGGCCGGTCGCAGCGGCGTCGACGGGTTCAAGAACTACCACATCGTCAACGCCCCCGACATGCCGGACATCCAGGTGCTGCTTGTCGAGCACTCGGGCGACGACGGGCCTTTCGGGGCCAAGAGCGTGGGTGAGATCGCCATGGTGCCGACCGCGGCGGCCGTGATCAACGCGGTCAACCACGCTTTGGGCACGTCGCTCTCGGACCTGCCTGCCACGCCGGAGAAGATCCTCGCCGCTCTGCATCCGGAGGAGGTGGGGGGCTGATGAGGCTGCTGCTCAACGTCAACGGTATGGAACACGAGCTGGACGTACGACCCACGGCGCGCCTCATCGACGTGCTGCGCCTGCAGCTCGGGCTGACGGGCGTCAAGGAGGGCTGCTCGGAGGGCGAGTGCGGCGCCTGTACGGTCATCGTGGACGACAAAGCCGTGAA
>JAPLCL010000307.1 GCA_026392265.1 Actinomycetota bacterium | reverse complement strand
GTCTCGGCGACGAACTTGTGCTGCTGGATCTTGACCTGCAGCTCCAGCAGCCCCTGGAACAGCGCCTCGGGGCGCGGCGGGCAGCCCGGGATGTAGACGTCCACGGGCACGACCTTGTCGACCCCGTTGACCACGTTGTAGCCGTCGTAGAAGGGCCCGCCGCTGGTGGCGCAGGCACCCATGCTGATGACCCACTTGGGCTCCGACATCTGGTCGTACAGGCGCTTGAGCACCGGCGCCATCTTCTCGTTGACGGTGCCGGCGACGATCATGAGATCGCACTGCCGCGGCGTGGGACGGAAGACCTCCATGCCGTAGCGCGCGACATCGAAGCGCGCGAAGCCGGAGCTCAGCATCTCGATGGCACAGCAGGCGAGCCCGTAGGTGAACGGGAAGACGGAGTGCGAGCGCGCCCAGCTGAAGATGAAGTCGGCGGTCGTGGTGATGACATTGGGCTCCTGGAAGTGCTCCAGCTTGGGATAGCGCATCACGCCCATTCGAGGGCTCCCTTGCGCCAGGCGTACAGCAGGCCGAAGCCCAGGACGGCGATGAAGAGGAGCATCTCGACGAACCCGGCCGTGCCCAAGGTGCGAAACACGAGCGCCCAGGGGAACAGGAACACGGCCTCCACGTCAAAGACCAGGAACAGCAGCCCGAAGACGTAGTACCTCACCGCGAAGGGCGCCCACGGGTTGCCCACCGGCGGGATGCCGCACTCGTACGGCGCCAGTTTCTCCGCCGTGAGGTGGCTCGGGTTGATGAGCTTGGAGAAGAGCAAGATAAGCACGACGAGCGCACCGCCGGCGGCGATGAAGAGCCAGACATAGATCCAGTCGGTGAGGTATGTGCTCGTCATGCGAAAGTCGGAGACCCGCCTGTCGGGCACACGGGCCCGGGGCGAGTCGTCGGGGCGGAATATACCAAACGCCGCGCGCGTGGCGCAACTAGCCGGGGAACCTCCCGGGGTATCCCCAGCTCATCGAATGATTGCAGGCATTTCTTCTCGATGTGCGACGGTCTGGCGGCCCTCAGGCGCGATTCCGGGCACGCGGCGGGGCTCGCGTTGACCGGCGTCGCGGGCCACCCTAAGATGAAAGAGATAGATACGCCCCCCGGCGCAAGGGATCCTCCCCGTGAACATCGGCCCCATGGAGATCGTCGTCGTGCTCGTCCTCGCCCTGCTCGTCTTCGGGCCCAAGCGGCTGCCACAGGCAGGTCGCAGCCTGGGGCAGGCGATGCGCGAGTTCCGCAAGGCGGCCCAGACGGCACGCACCGAGCTCGGCCTCGACGAGGTCACCGAAGGCATCAAGGACCTCAAGTCGTCCGTGAGCGTCGATCTCGGCCTGAGCGACATCAAGTCGTCCATGACCGTCGATCTCAAGGCCGCCACCGCGGCCGCGGCCGGCGCCGCGCCGCCCGCCGACAAGCCGGTGCCTGTGGCCGCCGCGGGCAGCGACCCCACGCCGCCGGAGGTGCCTGCCGCGGAGACCGCCGCCGAACCCGTCGTCGACGCGCCGCCGGCGGCTGAATCCGCGATCGACGAGCCGGCGGCGGCGGCGGAGGCCTCCGACGGCGGCGACAACCCCGCGGCGGGCGCCTCCGGCGACCGCGACGACGCCTGAGCCGCGATGCCCGTCAAGGTCGACGACCGCTTCACCCTTTTCGAGCACCTCGACGAGCTGCGCAAGCGGCTCATGTGGTCGCTCATCGCCCTCGCCGTCGGCGTGCTGGTAGCGGCCGTGTTCAACAGCATCGTGTTCGACCTGCTGCTCTACCCCCTCAAGCAGGTGACCGGCCTGGACCCCGCGGCCTACAAGCTCACCACGTTCAGCCCCGCCGAGCCGTTCATGACCAGCCTCAAGATCTGGGTGGTCGTCGGCGTCATGCTCGCCGCACCCATCCTCATCTGGCAGATGTGGGCTTATGTGGGGCCGGCTTTCTCGAGCACGGAGAAGCGCTACTTCTACCCCGTGGTCATCGCCACCACCCTGCTCTTCCTCGGCGGCGTCGTCTTCGGGTACCTGGTCGTCCTGCCCAAGGGCCTGCAGTTCCTGCTGGGCTTCGGCAGCGGCAACTTCAACATCCAGAACCGGGCCAGCGACTACTTCACCTTCGTCGCGCTCTTCGTGCTCGCCTTCGGGGTGGTCTTCGAGATGCCGGTCGTCCTCGTGCTCCTCGCCAAGGTAGGCGTGCTCGACGACAAGTTCCTGCGCAAGAACCGCCGCTACGCCATCCTCATCAACGCGATCGTCGCCGCGTTCATCACGCCCAGCCAGGACGCCTTCTCGATGCTGGCCATGTTCATCCCCCTTGTCGTCCTCTATGAGATCTCCATCCCGCTGGCCCGCCTCGTGCAGCCCAAGAGGAAAGTCGACACCGGCCCTGAAGATGCCGGTGACGACCGTGACGACGACCTGGGCCGCGCCCCTGCGTGAACGCATCCGGCGGCTCGCGCGTCTTCCATCGAGTAGAATGGTGAGCTATGGCTGACTACACTCGATACAGCACGCGCCCCGACGATGTGCAGAGGCACGGCCGCGACCGACGCCGCAAGACCGCCGCCAGAAACAAACGCAAGTTCCTCTGGCTGAAGATCACGGGCGTCGTCGTCCTCCTGCTCGTGATCGTCGTGCTCGGTATGGCCGCCGGTGCCATCTTCGCGCTCTCGCGCAACCTGCCGACACTGGAAGAGCTGAGCAAACGGCCCAACGCCGTCAACACCACGATCTACGACCGCCACGGCGAGATGATCGCCGAGTTGCACGGGGCTGAGAACCGCGTGCTCGTTCCCAGCAACGATATCCCGGACGTCATGAAGCAGGCCACCGTAGCCGTGGAGGACGAGCGCTTCTACACGCACCACGGCGTCGACTTCCAGGCCGTGGCGCGCGCCTTCGTCGAGAACTTCCGCGCCGGCGGCGTCGTCCAGGGCGGCTCGACCATCACCGAGCAGTTCGTGAAGAACGCCTACGTCGGCAACGAGCGCACCTACACCCGCAAGGTCCGCGAGGCGGTGCTCGCCTGGCAGCTCGAAGACCGCTGGTCCAAAGACCGGATCCTCACCGAGTATCTCAACACCGTCTACTACGGCGCCGGCGCCTACGGCGTCGAGGCCGCGGCGCTCACGTACTTCCACAAGCATGCCTCAGAGCTCAACCTCCAGGATTCAGCCTTGCTGGCCGCGCTGCCCAAGTTCCCCACGCAGTACTCGCCGACCAGCGACCCCAAGCTCGCCAAGGTGCAGCGCAACAAAGTACTTCAGCTCATGGCCGACCAGGGCTATGTCACGCAGGTGCGGGCGACCACGACGGGCAAGAAGGCGCTTGGCGTCTACAAGCATCCGCCCTCGATGAACAACGACATGGCCGACTACTTCACCGATTACGTGACGCGCGTGCTCACCAAGCGCTATGGCTCGCGCATGGTCTTCGAGGGCGGCCTCAAGGTGTACACGAGCATCGACATGACCTGGCAGCGCGAGGCCATCGACGTCATCAGGAGCACGACCGGGCCGCTGAACTTCGGCTTCAAGCCGTCGGCGGCCCTGGTCGCGATCGATCCGCGCAACGGCTACATCCGCACCATGGTGGGCGGCCTGGACTACAAGAAGCAGAAGTTCAACCTCGCCTGGCAGGCGCGCCGTCAGCCGGGCTCGTCGATGAAGCCGTTCGTGCTCACCACGGCCGTGCTCCAAGGCATGAACCCCGACACCACCTACTACTCGTCCAAGAGCCCGATCGTGATCCCCATGGGCCTCTATGCGCCGCCGTGGCTCGTGAACGGCGACGGCCCCGGCGGCCCGGAGAGCGTGTCGTCCGCCACCACCATCTCCGACAACGTCGTGTTCGCCCAGCTCAGCGTCGACGTAGGCCCCGAGAACACCGTGACGACGGCGCACAAGATGGGCATCCAGAGCCCGCTCGACGCCGTGCCGTCCATCACGCTCGGCACCTCGGGCGTCACGCCGCTGGAGATGGCAGACGCCTACGCGACCCTCGCCAGCGGCGGCATCCACCATCCGCCGCAGGCGATCACGAAGGTCGTGCTGACGGACGGGCGCGTGGACTGGAAGCCCAGGACCGCAGGCGTACGCGCCATCCCGGCCGGCGTGGCCAGCGTCGTCACGCAGTGCCTCGAGCGCGTGGCCTCGAGCGGTACCGGCTCGCCGACCGGCTCCTACTTCCCCTACCCCCGCGCCGGCAAGACGGGCACCACCGAGAACGGCTGGGACGTGTGGTACGTCGGCTACACCCCACAGCTCGCGGCCTCCGTGTGGATGGGCGATGCCGTGAAGAACTCTCCGATGGACGGCGCCTACGGCGGTACGTATTGCGCGCCGATGTGGGCCAAGTTCTTCGCCGCCGCGCTCAAGGACCAGCCACACCCGAGCTTTGTCACCGTCCCGTGGATCTTCAGCCCGTGGCACGGCAAGATGCAGGGCATGTCGCCGTCTGCGTCGCCGTC
>JAPLCL010000048.1 GCA_026392265.1 Actinomycetota bacterium | reverse complement strand
GCCGTCCCGGCGTCCCAGCGGCGCGCCCCCTCAGGCTCGGGGAACTCGACGGGCGCCGCCGGCAGAAGCTTGCCTGTCGCACCGCCGATCAACTGCTCGCGCAGCTTGCGGCCGCTCTTGGGGGCGAACAGCACGGCGAGCGCCACCCCTACAGAGAGCCCGAGCAGGATCTTCATGAGCCGCTTCATAGCTGCCTCCTTGAACGGTGCCCAGCGTCTCGCCGGCCGCACGGGCGCGCGCAACCGGCTGTGTGTACGTCGGAAGAATGGAGCTAGGACTTTAACAGTGTACAACTCTGTATACGGCCTGGTGCAGTCCAGTCCTGCACGCGGAGGTCACGCCAGCCGCTGAACCGTGACGCGATCGTCCTCCCCGACGCTGACCAGGACTACCCATTTCACGCCGTAGCGCTCCGTGATCCCAGCGGCCGTCTCGGCGAGCGCTGCGCTCACTTCCTTCCCCAGGAAGGCCATCAGGGGCATCAGCGGCCGATGCTCGATCTGCACACGCACGCCTTCCTCGCCCTGTTTAAGGAGGATGGGCTCCGAGCTCAGCTGCTGCAACTGCTCAATTGCAGCCGGCGTCAGCTCGATGACGCCGCGGGCGCCCGCCACGACATGCGAGGCCTCGTCGAGATCCTGCTTGACATGCCGTGCGTACCACCACACCACGGCCAAGGCGACGAGCGCCACGACCAGGAAGGCCACGACGACGATGTATGCGCTACTCACCCGGTCTCTCCTGGTCCGTGTTCATCTGCCTCCCCTGCCGCGGCCCGCCGCTTGTCTTCTGCGAGGCGGACCGCCATCTCGCGTTCCGTACCTCGTATCGGCACGTAGTAGCGGCGGCCTGAGAGCTTGTCGGGCAGATACTGCTGTTCCACCCAGCCGCCGTGGCCGTGCGGATACTGGTAGCCGGCGCCGTGGCCGAGCGCCTTCGCCCCCAGGTAGCTCGCGTCGCGCAGATGAGGCGGGGGCGGCTGGTTGCCCTCGCGTTTGACGTCGTCGAGCGCCGCGTCCACGGCCTTGTACGCGGCGTTGCTCTTGGCCGCGAGGGCCAGGTAGGTCGCCGCCTGGCTGAGGCAGATACGGCATTCGGGCAGGCCCACGAACTCCACCGCGCGCGAGGCGGCGATGGCCACCTGCAGCGCCTGCGGGTCGGCGTTGCCCACGTCCTCGCTGGCGAACACGATCATGCGGCGAGCAATGAACTTGGGGTCCTCGCCGCCGGCAAGCATGGAGGCCATGTAGTAGATGGCCGCGTCGGGGTCGCTCCCTCGCATCGACTTGATGAACGCCGAGATCGTGTCGTAGTGCGCATCCGCACGATCATAGGAGACGGGGCTCTTCTGGGCGGCGTCGCGGAGATCGTCCACCGTGAGGATGACGGGCGTCGCAGCGCCGGCACGCGAGCGCGAGGCAGCCTCCAGAGCGTTGAGCGCCACGCGCGCGTCCCCGCGTGAGACCTCGGCGAGAAAGCCGAGGCCGCCGGCGGCGAGCGCCACGCCTTTTGCACCCAGACCGCGCTCCGTGTCGCCGAGCGCGGTCTGCACGACCTGCTCGACGAGGTCGGGGGGCAGCGGCTCGAAGCGGTAGAGCTGGCAGCGCGAGAGGAGCGCCGAGTTGACCTCGAAGTAGGGATTCTCGGTGGTCGCCCCGATGAGCGTCACGACGGCGTCTTCGATGGCCGGCAGCAGCGCATCCTCTGCGCTTTGTTGAAGCGGTGGATCTCGTCGATGAAGAGGATGGTGTGCGCCGCGCTGAGGGCGCGCGCTTCGCGCGCACCCTGGATCGCGGCGCGCACGTCCGCGGTGCCGGAGTTGACCGCAGAAAGCTGAATCAGCCGGGCGCCGGTCTCGGTGGCGATGAGCCGCGCCAGCGTGGTCTTACCGCACCCCGGCGGCCCGAAGAAGATCATGCTGAACAGCTCGC
>JAPLCL010000026.1 GCA_026392265.1 Actinomycetota bacterium | reverse complement strand
GTGGTGCTGGTCACGGAGCCGACGCCCTTCGGTCTGCACGACCTCAAGCTCGCGGTGGCGATGGTGCGTGCACTCGGACTGCGCTGCGTCGTCGCCATCAACCGCGCCGATCTGGGGGACGACCGCGTGCAGTCCTTCTGCGCCGCCGAAGGCATCGAGATCGTCCTCGAGCTCCCCAATGACCGGCGGATCGCCGAGGCGTATTCGCGCGGTGAGCTGCTGCTCGACGCGGTCGGCGGCCTGGAGCAGACGCTGAGCGCGGCGTGGGACCGCATCAGCGCCGCCGCGCAGACGCACGAGTTGACGTCATGAAGCAAATCCGCGAACTGGTCGTGATCAGCGGCAAGGGTGGCACCGGCAAGACCAGCATCGTAGCCGCCTTCGCTGCTCTGGCCGGAGGCGCCGTGCTCGCCGACTGCGACGTCGACGCCGCCGATCTGCATCTGGTACTCGACCCCAAGCTCGGGAGCGAGCACGAGTTCAGCGGTCGCCGGCAGGCGGTCATCGATACCGTGGCGTGCACCGCCTGCGGGCGCTGCGCCGAAGTCTGCCGCTTCGCGGCCGTTCTCGGCGCCGCCGACGATCACTACTCGATCGATTCCGTCGCCTGCGAAGGCTGCGAGCTCTGCCGCCGGGTGTGCCCTGCCGACGCCATCCACATGGAGCCGGTCGTCAACGGCGCCTGGATGGTCTCCGAGACGCGCTTCGGACCGCTGGTACACGCGCGTCTCGGGGTCGCCGAAGACAACTCGGGCAAGCTCGTGACTCTGGTACGCAACGAGGCCCGCCGGGTAGCGGAGGAGCAAGGATTCCCCCTCGTCATCGTCGACGGCTCACCGGGCATCGGCTGCCCCGTGATCGCCTCGCTTGCCGGCGCTGATCTGGTGCTCGCGGTCACCGAACCGACCGTCTCGGGGCGTCACGACCTCGATCGCGTACTGCAGGTCGTGAGGCAGTTCCGCCTGCCGTTCGCCGTCTGTGTCAACAAGGCGGACCTCAACCCGGAGCTCGGCGCGCAGATCGCCGCCGAAGCGTCCGCCGCCGGCGCGGCGTTCGTAGCCACCGTCGACTATGACCCCGCGGTGACGCACGCCCAGGTGGCAGGAACCGACGTCATCGACTATGGCGGCCGCGCCGCGGCCGAGATCACGAAGCTGTGGGAAGCCGCGAGCTCGCCGCTCTCGCCGCCCCCGGAGCGAGAGATGCTCGATGCTTGAGGGCCGCCAGCAGCTCGTCTATGGGCCGGTGCCGTCCCGCCGCTTGGGACGATCCCTCGGCGTGGACCTCGTGCCTCTGAAGACGTGCAGCTACGACTGCGTCTACTGCCAGCTCGGTCGGACTACGCGCAAGACTGTGCGCCGGCAGCGCTGGGTCGACCCGTCGGACGTCGTGGCTCAGGTGCGCGCCAGGCTCGAGTCCGAGCCCGACGTCATCGCCCTCGCCGGGTCGGGCGAACCGACCCTGCACGCGGGTATCGGTGACGTGATCGCTGGTATCAAGCGGCTCACGGATATCCCCGTGGCAGTCATCACCAACGGGTCACTGCTCGGCCGCCCGGCCGTACGCCGCGGACTGGCCGACGCCGACATCGTGCTGCCGTCGCTCGACGCTCCCGACGACAGCCTGTTCCGGCTCATCAATCGTCCGCACAGTACGCTCCGTTTCGACGATGTGGTCGACGGGATGATCACGTTCCGCAAGGGTTATCGTGGGCAGGTATGGCTCGAGGTCATGCTCCTCGCCGACGTCACGGGAATCGCCTCCGAAGTGGAGCGGCTCGCGGAGTTGGCGGCGCGTATCGCCCCCGAGCGTATCCAGCTGAACACGGCGGTGCGCCCACCGGCGGAGTCATTCGTGGCGCCGGTCTCGGCCGGCTCTCTGCAGGCGTTCGCGCGTCTCTTCGCACCCCACGCGGAGGTGATCGCCGACACCGCGCCTGCCGGCGGCGACCGAGTCGCCGCCCGCGCGGATATCCTGGCGCTGCTCTCACGCCGTCCTTGCACCGTGGCCGACATCGCCGCCGGTCTCGGGATCCACCACGGCGAAGCGCTCAAGGCGGTCACCGCGCTCGTCACGGAAGGCGCCCTTGAGTTGCACAGCCACGAAGACCGATCGTTCTACGTGGCGGCCTCCGTCACCGTTGAGAATCGAGACGAGGAGAGATCATGAAGGTGGCCATAAGTGCGCAGAGTAACGATATCGACTCCCTGGTCGACCCAAGGTTCGGCCGCGCCCGCTGGTTCATCGTCGCCGATACGGAGACCGGCCAGTGGCGGGCTCACGACAACGCCGCCAACGTGAACGCCAGCGGCGGCGCCGGCGTACAGGCCGGCAGCACCGTGGCGGCGCAAGGCGCCGAAGCGGTCATCACCGGCAACGTCGGCCCCAACGCGCACAAGGTCCTCGCGGCCGCCAACATCGCCGTCTTCCAGACGGGCAACGGGATCAGCGTGAACGACGCGCTGGCCGCTCTCAAGCGCGGCGAGCTGGCAGCGGTGGAGGCTCCCACCGTGAGCGGTCACTGGGCCTGAGGACAGAAGGAGTAGCCATGAACGGAGACGGAAGACCCAGGTATGGCCGGCTGCGGCGCGGAGGGCCGGCCTGTGACGGCGCCGGGCCGGGCCGCGGCCGTCGCAAGGCAGGCGCCCGGGGCAGCGAGAGTAGCCTGAGCGGGCGCACCGCGACACGCGCGCTGGTCGCGGTCGGCGCGTATGTGGCGCAGGACCTGCGCGATGCCGAGGGGCTCACGCGGCCGCTCCTTCGCCGGGCCGCGCTTCGTTTGGCGCTGAGCCGGAACGAGCCTGCTCGGCGCCTGGGCATCTCATACCTGCGGCTCGATCCACCGCCCTTGGGCGAGGTGCGGCAGAGAGGCGACGTCATCGAGACGACCGGCTCTTCTTCGTCGCCCCGCGCCCTTCCTCCGGTGCCGGACCACGTCGCGCCGATCCCACCGGACGACGCGTCCGCGCGTTGAATCCCCCGCCCTGCCCGTCTACAATGAGCATATGCTAATAACTTCTGAGATGCTCAGTGGCACGCCCTCCGATTGAGCGCGCCGTAGGCGGCGTGCCTCGCGTAACGCTGTTCAAGCCCGCCGGTGTGCCCGGTCGGGAGCTCGAGCAACTTCCGTTGGCCGTCGATGAACTCGAGGCCATCCGCCTGGTCGATCTCGAGGGCCTGAGTCACGAACAGGCGGCTGCGGCGATGGGCGTGTCGCGGCAGACGGTCGGCCGCGTGCTGGAGCGGGGTCGCGCCAAGGTCGCGGAAGCCCTCGTCGGCGGCAAGGCGATCCTCATCGGCGGCGGCCAGTACCGAGTGGAGCCGCGGCAGCTGTGCTGCACCTCATGCGGCGCCATCTGGGCTGCCGCCCCCGATGCGTTGCCCCCCGCCGCATGTCCGTCCTGCGCGTCGGCCGAGGTGGGCACCTGCTGGGATCCGACAGGGCGCTGCGGGATGGGCCACGGCGGCCGAGGTGGCGGCCGGGGCTGCGACGCCGGCGGCAGACACGGCCGGGGCCACCATGGCGGCGACCAGGCATAGATGGACGTACCGATGAATCAACAAACGAGAGTGAGAGAGTCATGACCGACGAGATCGCTACGACAACACGTATCGCCATCCCCTCCGAACTACCCGGCGGCCTTCAGGCCCGTCGCTCCGGCCACTTCGGCCGCTGTGAGTGCTTCACACTGGTCGACGTGGTCGACGGCAAGGTGGGCGAGGTCGAAGTCTTTGAGAACGCGCCGCACACTGAGGGCGGCTGCATGGCGCCGGTACTCGTCCTCGCCGAGCACAACGTCGACGCCATCGTCGTCGACGGCATCGGCGGGCGCCCACTGATGGGTTTCAATCAGGTGGGCATTGCCGTGCATGCCGGGCTGGGCCCGGACGTCCAGACGGCCGTGGCTGCGTACATCCAGGGCGCCCTGCCGGTGGTTGGGCTCGAAGGCGCCTGCCAGCACTGAGCGCGCAGGCCGGCTACGGCTTCGCGGCGACCACCACGAGGTGGTAGGGCAGCTGCGTCCCCGGCTCATGGGCCTCGACTTCGACGAGGCCCATCTCGCGGATGATGTCGCGCACCGCGACGAGACCCAGAACGTGATCCAGCGGCGGGCCGGCCGGTCGCTCGCGGTCGCCCCAGTCGACGACGACGAACAGCCCACCGGGGCGCAGGAGTCGCACGACTTCGGCCAGCGCCCCGGGCTGGTCGTACAGATGATGCAGCACGTCGACCATCAGGACGCGGTCGGCCACGGCGTCTGCCGCCGGGACCGTGTTGGCATCCGTCTCCACCAGTTCCAGCCTCTCGGCCAGCTCCGGCGTGAGCTTGTCGCGCAACATCTGCGCGAGCCGCGGGAGCGCCTCGACGGCGATCACGCGACCCTGCGGCAGAGCCGCGGCGACCGCCACAGTGTAGACTCCCGTGCCGGCGCCGTAGTCGACCACGGTCTCGGCGCCGTCAAGGCGCAGGAGCGACACGACCGTCGCCTGAGGCAGAGCCTCCAAGCGCGCCGGGTCCTCGAGCCGAGGAGCGTGCTGTGGGTCGAAGGCGTCGGCCATCAGCCGGCCACCGTGGTGATCTCGAACTCCGGCGGCTGATGAAGATGCTTCTTGACCGCGCAGAGGTTCATCGCGTTGATCACGGCGGCGCGGTACTTCTCCGGGAAGTCCGCGGGAAGCTCCAGTTCGAGATCGACCTTGCTGATGAGGCCTGCCGCCTGATCGAAGTGCGTGCGCATCGTGATCTTGGCGCCCGCCGGGTCGATACCGCGCTGCTGCATGAAGCCCAGCGCGTAGATGCCGGCGCAGGTGCCGATGGAGGCTAGGAAGAGATCGAAGGGCGCCGGCGCGGAGTCGTCGCCGCCACCGCGCGCCGGCTGATCGGTCTCTATGGTGAAGCCGTTGTAGTCGGCGTACACGCGCTTACCGCCCGGGAAGTAGATCTGCATGTCCATGAGTGGTCCCTTTCAAGGAGATCGAGTCTCTCTGAGCTTTGCGTTTGCCAGTCTAACGATTGCCATGTTGCGAAATTGCGAAACTCGGCAATAATGGTGTCATGAACTACGACCGACAGCGCTACGCCATCCACGCCGCGGTGTTCGCGGCACTGGCCAACCCGGCCCGCCACGAGCTCATGCATCTCCTCTGCGGGGAGCCGCGCACGGGCAGCGAGCTGGCCGAGTTGCTCGACGTCAGCAGACCGAACGTATCGCAGCACCTCGCTGTGCTCCAGCGCGAGGGCCTCGTCAAGCGTTCTCGTCAGGACGGCCGCGTGCTCTGGGAGGTCGTCGACCCGCGGCTCTCTGAGGCCTGCGCGCTCATCGACGAGATCCTCGGTCACGAGCTCGCCCAGCGCGCGCGTATCCTCGCCCCCGAAAGGTAGGATCACCATGCTCACCAAGAACGAAGGCACCACCGACCGCGTAGTCCGGGGAGTCCTGGGCGCCGGCCTCCTTGTCGCCTCATTTGCCGGCCTCGGCCTGACGTCGGCCAAACCGCTGGGCATCGTCGCGGCCCTCATCGGCGTCGTCCTGCTCTTCACCGCCGCCACTGGCTCGTGCCTGCTGTACCGGCTGGTCGGCCTCGACACGTCCAAGTAACGTCACCGGGAGAACCTTCATGATCGACGTCAACGTTCACGCCTGCCCTCAGAACCACCCCTGCCCTGCGGTGAACTCCTGCCCCGAGGGCGCCATCATCCAGGACGACATCTACTCGGCACCGCGGATCGACGACGAGCTCTGCACAGATTGCGGCGCCTGCACGCAGGCCTGCCGCGTGTTCTCACGGGTCCGCGACGAAGTGGGGGTGCTCTGATGGCTCAGATCGACCTCGTCTGCCGCGACTGCGGCCACGGCTTCGAAGTGCTGACTCGCGTGGCGATCCGCGAGAAGCAGAAGCGCTGCCCCGAGTGCCAGTCGCAGAACATCCGCCAGACCTTCTCCAGCTTCCTGCGTAACGGGTCGCTCACCGACCCGTCGTGCGGCGCTCCGCAGCGCAGCAGCGGCTTCGGCTGAGGCTGAGGTTTCGCGGCGCGGTCGCACCGCACAGCTACGTTTGTCACCGGGAGGGCGCGGGTAGGCCCGGCGCATGAATGAAGTGAGCCCGTACCTGAGTCTCGAGGGATTCCTCTTTGAGATGAGCCGCGAGCCGCTGGGGTCACTCACCCACGAGCGGCTCATGGACCTCACGCACCGGCTGACCCTCTCCGATGAGCTTATCGAGACCCGCGCCTGCTTCGCGGCGAACACGTATGCCCGTAATCTGGTGTGCCGCTCCGCCGATTTCGAGCTGCTCGTCCTCTGCTGGAAGCCGGGGCACGCATCCACGATCCACGACCACGCCGGTTCGCTCAACGCTATCCGCGTGCATCGCGGTGAGCTCACGTCGCGCGTGTTCGTGGCGGCCGCGGGCAGGCCCGCGGGCACCGGCCCGGTCGAGCTTGTCGCCGAGGAGCGCGTGATGCCCGGTGGCCAGACCGGCGTCGATCATGACGGGATCCATCAGCTCGTCAATACGGCCGCGGAGGACCTCGTGACACTGCACGTGTACGCGCCACCGCTGACCGAGCTCGTCGTCTATTCCACCGACTCTGCCGAGACTGAGCGCCGCCCCCTGCGCTACACGCTCGCCGACGACCTGGCCTGACCCGTGTCGGCGGAACGGCGGCGGCTGGGCGTTTGGCTGGGGCGCGCAGGCCGAAGACCTGTCGATCCGGGCGATCCACCACGCTGTCGACTTGGGCGTGAACTGGATCGACACGGCCGCCATCTACGGACTCGGGCACGCCGAGGAGGTCGTCGGCCGGGCCGTGCGGGCTCTGCCCGCCGCCGCCCGGCCTCTCATCTTCACCAAGTGCGGCCTGGAGTGGGACGCCGCCGATCCCATGCGCGATGCCGAGCGCATTGTCACGCCGCACACCGTCCGGCACGGCTCCAGGACTCGCTGCACCGCCTCGGCTTGGACAGCGTCACCTGTTCCAGATCCACTGGCCGGGAGTGAGCGGCGCGATTGTGGGCGCCCGCACGGCGGAGCAGGTGAACGGATGGATCGGCGCCGCGTCTCTCGAGCTGACCGACGAAGACCTCGCGGAGAACGCCGGCGCCGTTCGAGCGACAGAAGCCGGCGGAGGGCCGGCCGACCCGCGCCCAGCCTGTTAGAGCGAGTACGTCACGTAGGCGTGCTCGCAGGGCTGACCGACGGCCACGTGCACGCGGCGCTCGACCGGCTCCCAGAGCATGCTGGCGGTCGTCACGCTCTGGTCCGGGTCGGGGTCGTCGTCGTTCCAGTGCGCGCAGATGGAGGACGGCGCGTTGGCGTGGTCGCAGAGCACAGCCTGCCCCAGCCGGACCGCGTCTTGGCCGGCCTCGAGGCCCGCGGCAAGGAGCTCCTCCGCGCGTGCCCGCCGTTTGTAGGTGCCCTCCGACGTCGTCGCGTCCTGCGGCGCGAGCTCTGGCGTCACGTAGTGGTTAGTGTGTGCGAAGCACGCGCCACCGTCAAGCCAGGCAAGCTTGCTCGCCGTGGTCTCGATGTCCCAGATGCGGCCGGCGGCGTCGGCAAGCAGATGATTCGAGCCGCGGGCACGAGGCGTGGCGGCGATGCGGTGGCGGACGTCTTCGAGGCTTCGGCACGCGAACAGCGACGCCAGCAGCAGGTTGTTGGGCACGCCGACGCCGAGATCCCAGGAATACAGCGTGTTGGCGCCGCCGCACAGGCCGTGTGACGTGACGCCGGTGATGGGCAGGTTGCCGGCCGGCCCCGCGCTCAGATAGCTCGTACCGTCGCTGAGCGTGACGTGGCGCACGGTGAGGCACTCGATGTCGCCCGGGTACCAGTCTTCGTTGTGGCCGGCCACGGTACGGCCGCCGGCCTGCAACGCGAACGACGTGCAGTGCTCGGGCCGCTCGGCCTGCTCGGGCAGACACGTGAACTCCTCGTTGCAGTTGGCCGCGAACAGGTCGTCGAACGGGACGCCGGCGCCCTCGGCCAAGCCGCGCAGCTGGTCGACGACCTGCGGCACGGCCTCCTCGGCCGGCTTCAGGTAGGGGCGGGCGCGCTCCACCGCTGCGGCGAAGCTGAAGCCCGCCAATGAAACGAACTGCGCCCCGTAGTAGTCCAGCTCACAGAGTACGAGCTCGCGCTCGGCCTCGCCAATCTGCCGCCCCACCTCGCGGTAGGTGCCTTTCGCCTCGATGTAGGGAAGCTCCGCAGCCATGCCGACAGCATCCTACCGCGATTCGGACGGATTCCGTGAGGGAATGTGCAGCGTATGGACGGCGACACCGACTTTCGCTTCTCACCGCGCCCCAACCGCGCCCACGACATCAAGTGGCGCCCGTGGGGTGAACCGGCCTTCGCCGAGGCGCGCGAGCTCGAGCGCCCCATCTTGCTCTCGCTCTCCGCCGTCTGGTGCCATTGGTGCCACGTCATGGACGAGACGAGCTACTCAGACCCCCGCGTGATCGCGGCCATCAACGAGCACTTCGTGCCGATCCGCGTGGACAATGACCGCCACCCGGACGTGAACCGCCGCTACAACATGGGCGGCTGGCCGACGACCGCCTTCCTGGCGGCCAGCGGCGACCCGCTCACCGGCGCCACTTACATGCCGCCCGACCAGCTCCTGCAGGCTCTGGAACGGGTGCGTGAGTTCTTCGCCGCCAACCGGACGGCGCTCCTGACGCTCGGCTCGGCAGACCACGCCCAGTACGCCGACAGGGAGGCGGCGCTCGCCCATCTCGGCGGAGCGCCGCGCCGTGGCGACCGCTCCGCGCCGGACTTCGACGGCGATCGTGATGTTCCCGGCGACATCCCGGCGGAGATCGCCCTGCAGATCGTGCGCGCCTTCGACCCGCTGCACGGCGGCCTGGGCGCCGACCCCAAGTTCCCGCAGCCGGACGTGTTCGCGTTCGTGCTCGCCTTCGCGGAGCTGCGCGGCGACAGGGACCCGCTGCACGTCGCGCCCCACACCAGCGCGCTCGTGACGCCGAGGCGCGTGCGTGAGGTGGTGCGTACCACTCTGGAGGGCATGGCAGCCGGCGGCCTCTATGATCATATTGCCGGAGGGTTCTTCCGCTACGCCACGCGGCGCGACTGGAACGTCCCCCACTACGAGAAGATGCTGGAAGACAACGCGCGCCTGGCAAGCCTGTACCTCGAGGCCGCGGTACTGGCGAGGGCGGACGGGCCCGGCGGAGACGGGGCCACCCACGCCGGCTTCGGCCCCGTGGCCCTCTATGGCGGTGCCGCGGCAGGCACGATCGACTACCTTCTTGCCACGCTGTGGCGCGCGGATCCGCCGGCCTTTGGCGGCAGCCAGGACGCGGACGAGCACTACTACCGCCTCGATGCCTCCGGGCGCGCCGAGCTGCCCGCGCCCTTTGTGGACCGCACGGTGTACGTGGACTGGAACGCGCTGGCGGCGCGAGCGCTGCTGCGCGCGGCGTTCGTGCTCCGGCGCCCCGAGCTCACGGAGCGCGCGCTGGAGCTGCTGGGCTTTCTCCGCGAGCACGGCCGCCACGACGTCTCGATGGCGCACTACCTCACGCCGGCCGGCGAGCCCGGCGCCGGCGCACCGTTGCTCGTCGACCAGGCGACGATGGCGGCGGCCCTGCTCGATGCCTACGAGGTCACGGCCGAGCGGCAGTGGCTGGAGGGCGCGCAGGCGCTCGCCGACTGGGCCGGCCGGCACCTGCGCGCCGCCGACGGCCGCCTGCACGACCGTCTGGCCGAGCCCGGCGTCAGCGCCGGGCTTCTGGCGCGCCCGCTGCCCGTACTCGAGGAGAACGCGCTCATGGCGGAGGTGCTTCTGCGCCTCGAGGCGTACACCGGCGAGAGCACCTGGCGCGACCGCGCCCGCGAGATCCTCACGGCGTGGGCGATGCACTACGGGGAGCTCGGCGTCGCCGCCGCGCTCTACGGACAGGCGCTGCTCCGCTACCTGGAACGGCCAGACCATATCGTCGTCGTAGGGCACCGCGGTGATGCCGCGGCCGAGCGGCTGCACGACGCCGCGCTGGCTGCACCGCGGCCACTTCGCACCGTGCAGTTTCTCGACCAGGATGACCCGGCCGACGCGGAGCGGATGGCCGCCTCCGGTTTCGAGCGCGCCGCGGCCCCAGTCGCCTTCGTATGTCGCGGCTCCAGCTGCTTGGCGCCCATCACCGACCCCGGCGAGCTCGGCCGGCCGCTTTCTTGAGTCGGAATCTGCGAGAATGTGGGGCGACCACCGAAACGAGCCCGCGACGGAGGCACGATGCTCACGCTCTATCAGGTTGAATGGTGCCACTACTGCCACCAGGTACGCCAGGTGATGACCGAGCTAGGCCTCACGTACCTCACGGTCAACGTTCAGGCCGACCGCGACGAGCGCGCCGACGTGATGGCCATCTCCGACCAGTCCGGCGTCCCCATGCTGCAGGACGGCGACAAGATCTTCAGCGACTCGGACGAGATCATCGAGTATCTCCGCGCCACCTTCCCGGCGCCCGAAGACGCCGAGCAGCACGCTGCAATCGGCGCCTGGCGCGCCGCCGGCGCGGTCTCACTGGCGCCGCGCGCCGCCCTTGCCCACCTCAGGGAGCTGCTCGAAGAGAAGGGCTTCAAGATCATCGCCCAGGTCAAGGGGCCGAAGATCAGCGAACGGCTGCCCAAGGAGTACGTGCTGCTCTACGTCACGGCCCCAGTAGCGGCCGTGAAGACGATCGAGATCGACCCTCTGGCGCCCGGCGCGGTGCTGCTACCGATGGCCGTCATCCCCGCCGAGAACGGCACTAGCGTGATCGCCACGGCAGACCCCGTAGGGCAGGTCTGGCTCTTCGGCGAGCCCGAACTCAAGAAGGTCCAGACGGCCGTCAAGAAGCGCCTCATCGAGGTGCTGGACGCGCTGTAGGCGAGTCTCACTCCCAGCGGAACAGGCGGAGACTCAGCACCGTGGCCACCGCGCCGATGCCGGCGACGATGAGCAGCTGTGTCCAGTTCATGCCCCGCCCGATCCAGGGATCGACCACCGCAAGCACGGAGTGATAGAGCGGCAGCGCCTTACCGACAGTGACCATCCACGGCGGCAGAAGGTCGAGCGGCGCCGACGTGCCCGACACAAACAGCATGACGAACCAAAGCAGCAGGCCGACTGACTGCGCCGCGCGAGCCGTCGGCGCCAGCGAGGCGAGCAACACCCCGATGGCGACGAAGGCGAAGGTGCTGACCACGTAGCTCAGCGCGACCTCAGCCGGCGCCACGGCCGCCTGCGCACCGTACGCGAAGATGCCGAGGATCGTGATGGCGGCCGCCCCTACGAGAGCGATGCTGAGACTCACGAGAAGCTGCGAGCCCAGCAGGGCCGCCTCCGTGACGCCGCTGGCGCGGAAGCGGCGCAGCACGCCACGCTCGCGATACGACGACAGGTGCACCGGCAGCGAGATCATGCCGATCGAGGCGATCACCAGCGCGATGAAGCTCGGCACGTACCAGTCCATCATCTTGACGCCCTGGTAAGCTCCCCGCTCCATGGTCTGGTCGCCGAAGATCCCGCCGAGCACCACGAGCACGAGGACGGGCAGAGCAAACGAGAAGACCAGCGTCACCGGTTCGCGCGCCAGCAGCTTGATCTCGATCCAGGTCATCTTGAAGACGATGGGCACTACTCCTCCATCTCGTGCCCCGTCAGCGCCAGGAAGACGTCTTCGAGCGTGGGCTGGTCCACGCGAAGGTCCGGCGGCGTGATGCCGTGCGCGACAAGGGCGGCAGCGACGTGCGCCAGCACCGCCCTGCTGCCGCGCACCTCCACGCGGCCGCCGTCTCGCACCACGCTCTCGACGTCACGCACCTCGGGCAGCCAGACGAGGTCCCCGGCGTCGGTGGAGAACTTGACAGTGACGTACCGCGTATGGTCGGCCACCAGCTGCCGGGGAGTACCTTGGGCGACGATGTGGCCTGCATCCATCACCGCGATGCGGTCGCAGAGTCGCTCCGCTTCCTCCATGAAGTGCGTCACGAGCACCACGGTGGTGCCCATGTCACGCACCTGACGTACGAGGTCCCAGGCGACGCGACGCGCCGCTGGGTCGAGGCCGGTGGTCATCTCGTCGAGAAACACGACCTCGGGTCCGTTGACCAGCGCCAGAGCCACGA
>JAPLCL010000207.1 GCA_026392265.1 Actinomycetota bacterium | reverse complement strand
ATCGACGCCCTGTGGGTACCGCTCGTCGTGCTCGCCGTCATGGCGATCGCCGTGTTCACGGCCTCGACGCTGCGCTTCCGCCGCGATCTGGCGCCGGCCGGACGAGGCGACAGTGACACGCCGGAGACCGGCGCGTGAGCGGCTGGGGCGTGGGCGGCCTCACGGTGCGGTACGGCCGGCGCACCGCGCTGGACGACGTGACTCTGGACGGGCCGGCCGGAGCGGTCACCGCCGTGATCGGCGGCGACGGCGCCGGCAAGACGACGCTGCTGCGCGCTTTGGCCGGGGTCGCCCGGCCCACCGCCGGGACGGTGCACAGCCCGGCGCGCCGCCGCATCGGCTACGTCGCCGGCGCCTCCGGACTGTACGACGACCTCAGCGTCGCCGAGAACGTCGCCTTTGTCGCCGAAGCCTACGGCGTGCGTGGGGCGGAGCTCGAGGCGCGGCTCGCGGAGCTCCTCGAGCGCACCGGTCTCGACGGCATCGGCGAGCGCCTCGCCGGCCGCCTCTCCGGCGGCATGCGCCAGAAGCTAGCCTTCGCCCTGGCGATGCTGCACCAGCCGGACTTACTGATCCTCGACGAACCCACGACCGGCGTGGACCCGGTGAGCCGGGTGGAGCTGTGGCGTCTGATCGCCGGCGCCGCCGCCGGCGGCGCCGGCGTGCTCGTCTCCACCACCTACCTGGACGAGGCCGAGCGCGCCGTCTCGGTGCTGCTGCTGGACGAAGGCCGGATGATCGCCGCCGGACCGCCGCAGGCGGTCGCCGCGGCGCTACCCCCCGCCGAGACGCACCACCGTCGGCCCGGCGGGGACTCGCGCGGCCCCGCGGACGGCGCCGCGCCTCTCCCCCAGGCCTCGGCCCACGACGTCGTGTGCCGCTTTGGCCGGCTCACCGCCGTCGCCGACGTCGATCTTGAGGTGCACGCCGGCGAGGTCGTCGGTCTGCTGGGCGCCAACGGCGCCGGCAAGACGACCCTCATCCGGCTGCTGCTCGGCCTCCTTCGCCCGACATCGGGCGCGGTGCGGCTCTTCGGCCGCGCGCCCTCGCGCGCGGCCCGCCTGCGTCTGGGCTACGTCCCGCAGGGCCTCGGCCTCTGGGAGGACCTGAGCGTGCAGGAGAACCTGGCCTTTTCGGCGCGCGCCTTCGGCAGCGCTGTGCCCTCGCTGGAGCCAGACCTCGAAGCCCTGCGCGACACACTCGTACGTGACCTGCCGCTCGGCCTGCGCCGCCGGCTGGCCTTCGCGGCGGCCCTCGCACATGCCCCCGAGCTCCTCGTCCTCGACGAACCCACCTCGGGCGTCGACCCCACGGCGAGGGCACGCCTCTGGGAGTCGGTCCACGACGTAGCCGCGGGCGGCGCCGGCGTGCTGGTCACCACCCATCATCTCGACGAGGCCGGCTTCTGCGACCGCCTCGTCGTGATGGCCGCCGGGAGCGTCGTCGCGCAAGGTACGCTCGCCGGCATCGTCGGCGAACGCAAGGCTGTGGCCGTCGAGGCGCCGCGCTGGGTGGCCGCCTTGGCGGCTCTCGACAACGCCGGCCTCCCCGCGGCCCTCGTCGGGCGTACGCTTCGCGTACCGGGCGGCGATGCCGCCCGCGTTCAGGCCGCGCTCGACGCGGGCGGCGTCGCCGCGGCGCTCAGCGTTGTCCCCGCCACCTTTGAAGAAACGTTCGTGGCGCTCGTCCGCGCCTTAGACAACCCCACCATCGGAAGGACCGCACCGTGACCGAGACCGCCGCCGCCCCCGACCCGACTCTCGACCAGGGCCACCCGCGCAAGTGGTGGATCCTCGTGGCCGTCAGCATCGGCATGTTCATGGGGCTGCTCGACGTGACCATCGTCAACATCGCCATCCCGTCGATCGAGGCCGACCTGCACGCCTCGCTCGCCAGCATCTCCTGGGTCCTCAACGCCTACAGCCTGACGCTTGCCGTGTTCTTCCTCACCATGGGCCGCATCGGCGACAAGTTCGGCCGCAAGCGGGTCTTCCTGTTCGGCCTCGTCACGTTCACCACGTTCTCGTTCCTGTGCGGGATCGCGCCCGATATCAGATGGCTGGTCGCCTTCCGTGCGGGCCAGGGGCTCGGCGGCGCGGCGCTGCTCACCGTCTCACTGGCGATCGTGCTCGGCGCATTTCCGCGCCGCCAGCAGGGCACCGCGGTCGGCCTCTGGGCCGCCCTGGGTACCGCCGCGGCCGCGGTCGGCCCCGTCCTCGGCGGCGTGCTGCTCAACTACGGTCACTGGTCCTGGATCTTCTTCGTCAACATTCCGGTCGGCATCTTCGCGCTGGTCGCCTGCGGTATGGTCATTCCCCGGGACGGCAAGAGCGTCGGCCAGGAGGGTAGCCTGGACATCCCCGGCATGCTCATCTCGGGCGCCGGCCTCTTCATGCTGACGCTCGCCCTGGTGCAGGGCGGCGACTGGGGCTGGACCTCGCCGGTCATCCTCGGGCTGTTCGCGGGCGCCGTTATCTCGTTCCCGCTGTTCATGTGGCGTGAGGTGAGCACACCGTCGCCGATGTTCCCCGTCACGTTGCTGCGCATCCGCTCGTTCACGGCCGCCAACAGCGCCGTCATGCTGCTGGGCATCTCTATGGGCGGCACGTTCCTCCTGATCGTCATCTTCCTGCAGACGGTCCTCGGCTACACGCCGCTGCACGCCGCTGTGGGCATGGCGGTGATCCCGCTGGTCTCCCTGCTGATCGCGCCCAATTCGGGGCGCCTTAACGACCGTATCGGGCCACGCCTCCCCGCCGCCGCGGGCGCGGGGTGCTTCGCCGTCGGCCTGATCCTGCTGGCTCAGCTGAGCGGAGAGGCCACCCTGTGGGATGTGGTCTGGCGGGCGCTGTTCATCGGCGTGGGCATGGGCCTCGCCATGCCGACCCTGTCTGCCGCCTCCATGGCGTCATTACCACCGCAGGTGCGCGGTGTCGGCTCGGGCTCGCTCAACACCATGCGCCAGGTGGGCTTCACCATCGGCGTCGCCCTGCTCGTGGCCATCTTCTCGCACACCATCGCGCAGAACGCGCAGCACGCGACGAAGCAGGCGATCGGGGCCATCGCCACCAACCCCCGGCTGAGCCCCGCCCAGAAGCAGGCATATACCGGGGCCGTGGTCGGCAACGCAAAGCTGGCGGCCAAGAACAACGGCAGCTCGCACCTGACCACCGACCCGATGATGGTGAAGGGCACGACGCCTCCGGCCGCCGGGACGGCCGAAGCGGCGACCTACGCCAAGGTCAACGAGAGCGTGGCGGCCATCTACAGGCACGACCTCGCCGAGTCCTTCACCTGGCCCTATTACGCCGCCGCTCTTGCGGCGCTGCTCGCCATCATCCCGGCGCTGCTGACCGGGCGCCGACTGGGCGACGACGCCGGCCATCATGAGATGACGCGTGAGGAGCGTGCCGCCGACCGCGCCGCCGACGCGGCCGCGGAGACGGCATGACCGCCGCGGCGCAACCCCAGCGCAGCGGCCGCCGCCCCGGCGAGAGCGGCACCCGCGAGGCGATCCTGGCGGCGGCGCGCGGCGCCTTCGCCGAGCTGGGCTACGACCGCGCGACGATCCGCGGCATCGCCGCGGGCGCCGCCGTCGACCCGGCGCTCGTGATCCACTACTTCGGTTCCAAGGATGAGCTGTTCGGGGCAGCGCTCGAGATCCCGGTCGTGCCGGGCCTGGTGCTCGAGCGCGCTGCGGCAGCCGACCCCGCCGAGATCGGCGCGACGATCGCGCGCGCCTTCCTCGAGGCATGGGAACCGCCGGACAACCGCCAGCGCCTCGTCGCCATGGTGCGTTCGGCGATGACCAACGAGGTCGCCCTCGGGATGGTGCGCGAGTACCTCGGGCGCCGCGTGTTCGGCCCCATCACCCAGGCCCTCGGCGTCCCCGACGCGGAGCTGCGCGCCAACCTTGTGGGCTCGCAGTTCATCGGTCTCGCGATGATGAGATACATCGCGCGCATCGAGCCGCTCGCCTCGGCCAGCGTCGATCGGCTGGTCGCCGCCCTCGGGCCGACGATGCAGCGGTATCTTACCGGCGAACTCGGCCCCGGGCCGTCCGCCGAAGGCTGACCGGCCGGACTGGGTCGGCCGACCCTAGAGGAAGCGTGCGCGGAGCGCCGTGGCCGCCTCGAGCAGTTCGTCGGCACTCGGCTGGCCGTACCCGCCGAACTGCTGCTCAAGCGTCGCCCGACGCTGGGCGTCGAGCCTGTCGGCCAGAGAGCGATAGATGCCCAGGCGCGCGCCGACGGCGTACCGCGCCTGTTCGTCGCGCGGCAGGACGAGGAACTCGTCGAGCAGCGCGATCAGACGCCCCCGGTCGGCCGGCAGCGAACCCTCGAGGCCCGGCAAGAGGTTGAGGGCGTGGTCGGAGCGCAGCTCGAGGCGGGCGTCGCCGAGCTGCCCGAGGAGGTCACGCAGCTCCTGCGCCACCTCGACGTCGTCGGGCAGCACGAACTCGCCGGCCGCCTCGCGCTCCGCCAGCGGCGTGCCGGGCACCACCGCCGCCGTACGCAAGCGCACCACCAGCGGACGCTCCCCGGGCGCGGCCGCGGCCACCGCGCGGATCACGCGGGCGGAGCCCGCGACGTGCGCGGCGGCCGCCGCGCGCCCGCCCAAGCCAGGCATGAGGTAGAAGCAAAGCTCCAGGCCGGCGCACACGACGTTCTCACCGGCGGCGATTAGATCGCCGCTGTTGCACCCCTTGTCGATCGCCATGAGGACCTCGTCGGCGCCCGACTCGAGGCCCAGATGCACCCTGGTCAGGCCCGCCTCGACGAGCAGCGCAAGTTGCGGCGCCGTGCGCCGCGCCAGCGTGCTGGCGCGGCCGTAGGTGGTCACGCGGTCTACGGACGGAAAGCGCTCCCGTACGCGACGTATCACGGCCGTCAGCTTCTCGGGCTTCACGGCACAGGGGTCCGCGTCCTGTAGGAACACGGTGCGGCCCCCGTCCTGCAGGAACAGCGCGACCTGGTAGGCCTCCTGCGGCACGAGCCCGCTATGGATGGCCCCGACCCCCCGTTCTTCGAGCACCGCTGCGGCGGCGGCCATAGCATCGACGTCCGCGAGCACGTCCTCCAGCGGGCGCAGCGACGACCCGCTGCCCTTGTACACGGGGCAGAAGGTGCAGCGATTCCAGGTGCAGTTGCGGATGACCCGCACCAGGAGGCTGTGCGCCTCACTCGGCGGGCGGATGGGACCCTGCTCGAACGATGGGGTCGAGGCGCTCACCGGCTTTCCTTCGCGACCATCATTCCGGCGTCAGTCGATGTGCAGCTTGCGCAGGAGCCCGCCGAGCGCGTCCATAAGCACCATGGCCACGATGCCGACAAGGACGATCATCGCCCACTCCGTGAAGGCCAGGGGCGCCGTACCGAAGGCGATGTTCATGAAGGGCGCGTAGGTGAACAGGAGTTGCAGGCAGATGACGACGGCCACGCCGAGCACGATCATTCG
>JAPLCL010000150.1 GCA_026392265.1 Actinomycetota bacterium | reverse complement strand
TGGCGCCGCCTGTGGATACCTCTCGAGCAGCAGGCGCAGGCTGCGCAGTCGGCCGGCCGGGCCGGCCTTGACTTCTATCGGCGTCACCTTCCCGCCGACTTCGATGAGGTAGTCGACCTCGGCTGTGCTGCCGCGCTCTTGACGCGCCCAGTAGTAGAGTTCGCCGCCGGACGCGGCCAGTAGCTCCTGACCGACGAACTGCTCGGCGAGGGCGCCCTGGAAGACCTTGAGCAGATCGCGGCGGGCATATTCGACATCGACGCGCAGGCCGCAGAGGCGCTGCATAAGACCTACGTCGACCATGATCGCCTTGAAGCGCTTCTGCGACGCACTGGCGGCGAGCGGCAAGCCGGCCGGGCTGGCAGCGCGCACGGGGCGGATCACTCGTGCCCGCGAGAGCAAGTCGAAGGCGCGTTTGATGGCCCGGTTGTCGAAGCCGTCGACAAGGTGCGCGTACTTGACCTGGCCGCCGACTCCACGGGCCACGCCTGCCAGCGCGCCGTCGAGACAATCCTTGTCGGCGCGCCCCGCGTAGTTGCCGAAGTCCTCGCGGTACGCGACGGCGATCTCGTCCTGGACGGCGAATGCTTCCTGCTGACTTCCGCTGGCCGCGAACGCCGCCACGACCTCGGGCATGCCTCCGACGAACAAGTAGCGCCTCACGAGTTCGAGCAAGTGCTCATGTACGACGTCGGACTGCGGGGCAGGCGCCGCACTCACGACCTCGGCGGCGACGTCCTCGCCGAGTGCCCAGAGAAACTCGGCGAGCGTCATGGGAAACACGTTGACGAATTGCACGCGCCCCACCGGGAAGGAGTACTCGCCGAGGGCGAACTCCAGCAATGAACCCGCTGCGACCACGTGCAGCTCGGGCAGCTGCTCGTAGAAGTAGCGTAGCGCCACCAGGGCTCGCGGGCATGCCTGGATCTCGTCGAAGAACAGCAGGTCGTGGCCGGCGACGATGCGTTGCCCAAGCAGGACCTCGAGTTCCGCGACGACGCCCCGCGCGTCCAGATTCCCCTTGAAGAGCCGATGCCAGCCGCGGCGCGCCTCAAGATCGATGGTGTGTACGGCCGCGAACCGCGCAACCCCGAACTCGTTGATGGCCCACGTCTTGCCCACCTGACGCGCGCCGCGCACGAGAAGTGGCTTACGGCGCGGGGAATCGCTCCAAGCATGCAGGGCTTCGGTGACGGATCGTCTCATGAGACGTATGGTCGACCTGAAGTGTCAAAAAGTCAAGGTAATTAGTGTCATCATATGCTAAGAATACAAGGTGACATTCTGGCTCGCGCACACACTTCAGCCTGGAGGTCCGGCACCAGGGGAGGCGCCGGCGTCAACAGCGAAAGTCGTCGGTATGGGTATGGTCGAGAACAGTCAGTCACGTCGAAGGTGCCTCCAACGACACCGTGGAGGTACAACCAACGGTATCGCCATCGGAACACGGTCGAAGAGGGAAGATGTCGAGGCGATGATTCGAGCAATGTCAACATTGCTCCGTTTATTGGAACGCATGCATGTCCAAGGAGTCGTAGTTCGAATCCCAGGAGGAGCGGATGATGTTCCCGCGCACCGTCGCAGCGCAGATGCGTGACAGCCTGGACAAGCCGGGCACCTCCCTCTGATTCTGAACGGCCCCCGGCAGGCAGGCAAGACCACGCTCGTGCAGCAGCTCCTCAAGGAGCTTCCCGATGCCGCCACGGGCGCCGCCGCCGAGA
>JAPLCL010000386.1 GCA_026392265.1 Actinomycetota bacterium | reverse complement strand
CCGCCGTCGGCGCGCACCTCGTCGCTGTGCAGGTCGCCGGCGAGGAAGCGCCGCAGGCGCTGTTCGAGGCCGGGTCCGTCGAGCCTGCGCGTGTGGTGCTCGAACACGCCGGCCAGGCGGCCGCCCAGCGTTACCACGCAGATCGTGTGCCCGTTGCCGACGTTGACGAGCACGGCGTCGGTGACGCCTGCCGGAAGCGCGCCGTAGAGCGCCGCCGGGCCGGTGTCGGCGACCAGCGCCGGCCCGCCGCTGGCGAGCTCGTCGGCGAGCGCCGCCGCGGCGCGCAGCCTGGTGAAGTCGGGCGGCGCATCGGCGGTCGCGTAGAAGAGCTCGCCGAGCAGCCGGCGCTCGTTCACGGCGGCCTGCCAGAAGGCGAAGCGAAACACGCGGTTGGAGCCGTGCGGGCTGAAGCCGTGGTCCTGGACGGCTACCGCGACGGCCTCGAAACGCGGCTCTACGCCGAGCAGCTCGAGCGCGGCGCGCAGGCCGGACGTGTCGAGATCGCCGGAGCGCACGTGCGCGCACGAGGCGGCCGGTAAGCGTCCGAGCACCTCGGCCGCCGTCCTGTCGCCGACCACGCGCGCGCCGAGGGCGCGGACCTTGTCCACGTCGTCGGCGAAGGTCCGCGCCGCCTGCTCGGTGGCCACGAAGGCAAGGCCGGCGGCGAGATGCGCCTTCATGGCGGCGCCGTCGGCGCCGCCGCCCATGGTCGGCCCCGTGAAGACGACGGTCTGGCCGTGCGCGGTGGCCGCCGCGATCTGCGCGGCCACCACCTGCGTGCGCGACGGCACGACGAGCTTGACGGCGTTCTCGAGCGGCTGACCGGGACGTGTGAGGAGGATGTCGGCGGTGCCGGCGCCCACGTCGATGGCGAGGATGCGCGTGCCGGGGCGCTGCGCGGTCAGGGCCGGGCCGGGACCTTGCTGAAGCGCAGCTTCCAGACGCCGGTCATCGCCTCGAGCACGATGTCGTTGCTCATCTTGCTTTCGCCGACCTTACGATCGACGAAGATGATGGGCAGCTCTACGACCTTGAAGCCCAGCTTGTACGCGCGGTAGGTCATCTCGATCTGGAAGCCGTAGCCGGCGGTGCCGATGGCATCGAGGTCGATGGTCTCGAGCACGCGGCGCCGGAAGCACTTGAAGCCGCCCGTGAGATCGTGCAGCGGCAGGCCGAGGATGGTCTGTGCGTACAGGCAGCCGCCACGGCTGATGATCTTGCGCGAGAGCCCCCAGTTCTCGACGCCGCCGCCCTTGATGTACCGCGAGCCGAGCACGAGATCGGCGCCCTGGTCGATGAGCCGCAGGAAATGCGGCAGGTAGCTGGCGTCGTGGCTGAGGTCGGCGTCCATCTCGAAGATTCGTTCGGCGCCCATGGCGAGGGCCTCGCGAAAGCCGGCGATATAGGCCCGGCCCAGGCCTTCTTTGCCGGCGCGGTGCAGCACCGAGACGTCGGCGACCTCGAGGGCCAGCTCGTCGGCCAGCGCGCCGGTTCCGTCCGGGGAGTTGTCGTCCACGATGATCGTGTGCAGCTGTACGCCGTGACCGTCCGCGACTTCGCGGATGCGGGCCAGGGCGTGCCGCAGGTTCTCGCGCTCGTTGTAGGTGGGGAGGACGATGACGTTCATCGTGCCGAGAGTATATCGTCGCCGGGGCCGCTGCGCCGCCGGCTTTGGAGTAAGTATCACCTTCAACGTAAGCCTGAGGCTTTTCCGTCAGCACAGGCGACAACTGCCGCCGAAGGATGGTTGTCAGGGACGTTGAATACACTATAGTGGTGTCCTCATTCGTTCTGGGCACTACATCTTGTGGTGAGAGGTCATCCGTGCATTGTCCGTTCTGTAGCAGTGACGAGAGCAAAGTCGTCGACTCCCGCGACTCGGAAGCAGGCGACACCATCCGTCGCCGGCGAGAGTGTCTCGCCTGCGAGCGTCGTTACACGACCTACGAGCGGCTCGAGGAAGTGCCCTTGGTGGTCGTCAAGCGTCACGGCGGTGAAGAGGTGTTCGCGCGCCAGAAGCTCCTCAACGGCCTCTTACGCGCGACCGAGAAGAGGGCCATCCCCATCGAGAGGCTGGAGCGGGCCGTCGACGACATCGAGAACGAATTGCGTCGCGTCCCCGGCCAGCGGGTGACCACGCAGATGGTCGGGGAGCGCGCCCTGCGGCACCTCCGCGACATCGACAAGGTGGCCTACGTGCGTTTCGCCTCGGTCTACCGCCAGTTCGACGGCGTCGACGAGTTTCAGCAGGAGCTCGCCCGTCTCGAACGCGCCGGCGCCGATCCGCTGCCCGGCGAGGAGCCTCTGCCGGGCATCGAAGCCGAGCTCGACGCATTCACAGCAAGCACATTCATCGAGCCGCCACAGGCGGTCGCGAGCGGGGGGGACAAGGGGCATGACTGACACGGGGAAGGCAGTGATCGAGCTCTCTGCCAACGCACTCAAGGTGCTGCAGCGCCGCTATCTCAAGAAGGGCGAGAACGGCGAGTTGCTCGAGACCCCCGAGGAGATGTTCCGCCGCGTCGCCCACGCCATCGCGCAGGCCGAGCGCCTGTACAACCCGGCCGCCCCCATCGAAGAGTGGGAGACCACCTTCTACGACCTCATGACCAGCCTCGAGTTTCTGCCCAACAGCCCCACCCTCATGAACGCCGGCCGCGAGTTGGGCCAGCTCTCGGCCTGCTTCGTGCTCCCCGTCGGCGACTCCATGGAGTCCATCTTCGAGGCCATCAAGAACACTGCTCTCATCCACAAGAGCGGCGGGGGCACCGGCTTCAGCTTCTCGCGGGTACGGCCGCACAACGACGTGGTGATGAGCACCAAGGGCGTCTCCAGCGGCCCCCTCTCCTTCATGAGCGTCTTCGACGCCGCCACCGAGACCATCAAGCAGGGCGGCACGCGGCGCGGCGCCAACATGGGCATCATGCGCGTCGACCACCCCGACATCCTCGATTTCATCAGGGCCAAGGAGGACGACGACCGCCTCAACAACTTCAACATCTCCGTGGCCGTCACCGACGCCTTCATGCGCGCCGTCGACGCCGACGAGGACTACCCGCTCATCAATCCGCGCTCCGGCGACGTGGTGCAGACTCTGAGCGCGCGCAAGGTGTTCAAGACCATGATCGCGCTGGCCTGGAAGAACGGCGACCCCGGCATCGTCTTCATCGACCGCATCAACGCCGACAACCCCACGCCGCAGCTCGGCGAGATCGAGAGCACAAATCCATGCATCACCGGAGAGTCGCTGGTGTACACGGATGCAGGCCTGAAGAGGATCGTCGATCTGTACGAGGGGCGCCGGCGCCCCGGCTTGGTCCTCGACAGCCGCATTGCCGGCGACCGCGGGAGCGCCAAGGCCGCGCAGGTGGTCGCCAGCGGCGTCAAGCCGGTCTACCGACTCGCGACCGTAGAAGGCTACGAGGTCCGGCTGACCGCCGACCATCGCGTGAAGACTACGCGTGGATGGGTGCCGGCTTGCGATCTCACCGAGGGCGACCGCATCCACATCCTCGACCGTAAGGGCGGGTTCGGGAGCGGCGGATCACGCCGCCTCGGCACCCTGCTCGGATGGCTCGTCGGCGACGGCACGATGAAGGCCACCGAGGTCGTGCTCTCGTTCTTCGGCGACGAGAAGCAGGAGCTGGCTCCTGTGTTCGCCGGGCTCATGCAGGAGGAGGTGGACGGCCGGCAGCTGCGCGATCGCTCGTATACGACGAACGGCTACGCCGTGGGTGGCCGGGACGAGTACCGGGTCAAGTCGGCGCGGTTCTGGCGCGTCGCCGAGGAGCACGGGCTGCGGCCCGGCAGAAAGCTGTGCGTGCCGGAGAGCGTGTTCACCGGCTCCGAGGACATGCAGCGTGGCTTCCTCACGGCGCTGTTCACCGCGGACGGTCACGTCAGCGGGTCGCTGCAGAAGGGTGCGAGCGTACGGCTCACCTCGATCAGCCGCTCTCTCCTTCGGGACGTTCAGCGCCTGCTGCTCAACTTCGGCATCCCCTCGCGTATCTACGAGGGGCGCCGGCCGCAGGGTCGGCGCGAAATGCCGGACGGCCGCGGCGGCATGGCCATGTACGTCTGCAAGGAATACCACGACCTGGCCGTCTCCCGCGGCGGTCTCGCGCTGTTCGCCTCCGAGATCGGCTTCTTGAGTGAGGCGAAGCAGAGCAAGCTCCTGACGCTCCTCGAGGGCTATCGCCGTGGCCCGTACAGGCAGCCCTTCACGGCACGGTTCCGCTCGCTCGAGCCGGACGGCATGGAGATGGTGTACGACGTCACGGAGCCGCTCACCCATTCGTTCGTGGCCAACGGACTCGTCATCCACAACTGCGGCGAACAGCCGCTGCTGCCCTACGAGAGCTGCAATCTGGGGTCCATCAACCTCAACAAGGTGGTGCCCGACGGCCATGTGGACTACGGCGCTCTGGGCCGCATCGTGCGCACGGCCGTGCGCTTCCTCGATGACGTCATCGACGTCAATCGTTACCCGCTGCCCGAGATCGAGCGCATGACCAAGGGCAACCGCAAGATCGGTCTCGGCGTCATGGGCTTCGCCGACATGCTGCTGCGCCTCGAGGTGCCCTACGACTCCGACGAGGCCTGCAAGCTCGCCGCCGACGTTATGGGCTTCATCCACGACGAGGCCCGCGCCACCAGCGAGGAGCTGGCCCGCGAGCGTGGCGTGTTCCCCAACTTCGAGGGTTCCATCTTCGACGGCCCCGCGGGTACCCGCGTGCGCAACGCCACCGTCACCACCATCGCGCCCACGGGCACCATCAGCATCATCGCCGGCTGCTCGAGCGGCATCGAGCCGCTGTTCGCGATCAGCTACGTGCGCGCCAATGTGCTCGACGACGAGCGTATGGTCGAGGGGCACCCGTACTTCGAACACGTCGCCCGCGAGCGCGGCTTCTTCAGCGACGAGCTCATGAAGCAGATCGCCGAGGTGGGCTCCGTGCGGCACCTCGACGGGGTGCCCGCCGACGTGCGGCAGGTCTTCGCCACCGCCCACGACATCACGCCGGAGTGGCACGTCAAGCTGCAGGCGGCCTTCCAGAAGAGTACCGACAACGCCGTCTCCAAGACGGTCAACTTCCCCAACGAGGCGACCAGCGACGACGTCGAGAACGTCTACCTGCACGCCTACCGCAGCGGCTGCAAGGGCGTCACCACCTACCGCGACGGCAGCCGCGACGAGCAGGTGCTCAACGTCGGTCAGAGCAAGAGCAAGCGCCAGCGCGATCCGGCCGCCGGAGGCATCGCCACCACGCGGCCCTCGCGG
>JAPLCL010000032.1 GCA_026392265.1 Actinomycetota bacterium | reverse complement strand
GCGCGGACGTGCTCGTACCCGACAGCATCAGGTAGTTGGACGCCGTCGGAGCCGTCGGGGCGAAGTCGGCCAGCGGGATCACGTTGTCCGGGTAGGTCGTGTCGATGTAGGAGCCCTGCGCGCGCAGGGAGATGAGGCGGTTGCCGGGCGCCACGAGGTCCGGCTTGGCGACCTCGTCGAAGAGGGTCGGGCCCACCGAGCTGTAGTCAGCCACCGCGTCGTCGGTGACGTCCGCGGTCTGCCGCGTGTCAGTCGCGCCCACGGTGATGACGAACGGATCGTTGCCGGGAGAGAGGACGCCGCCTGAGCCGAAGTCGCCCTCGTTGCCGGCAGCACAGACCACAGCGATACCGTGCTTCCAGGCCGCCTCGACGGCGAGGTCCACCGGGTCGCGGGTGAAAGAGCCGACCGCGTTGCCGCCGATCGAGATGTTGAGGACGCGGATGTTGTAGTCGTCCTTGTGCGCGATCGCCCAGGCGATGCCGGCGATCATTGTGGACGTTCGCCCCTGGCCGACTTCGTCGAGCACCTTGATGCCGACGATGTTGGCCGCTGGGGCGACGCCGCGGAGCTGAACGGTGGCGTAGCCGCCGTTCTCCAGCGGCAGGGAGGCGGTGCCGTCGCCGGCGATGAGCCCGGCGACGTAGGTGCCGTGACCGGCATCGTCGTAAGGCGTCGTCTGCCCGTTCACAAAGTCCTTCCAGCCGACGATGCGGCTGGCGGCGAGGTCGGTGTTGGTGGCCACGCCGCTGTCCAGGACAGCCACGGTGACGCCCGCGCCTGCCGGGCCACCGTCCGCCGGGGCGGGCACGTTACCGAGGCCGATCGTGAGGTTGGTCACATCCATCGTGCTCTGGTAGTCGAAGCCCTGGACGGAGTTGTCGGCGACGATCGTGGTGACAAAGGCGGCGTTGCCCAGCGCTTTGATCTCGTCCGGCGTGAGGAAGGCGGCGATGCTGTCGACGAGCGGCAGCTGAGTGATGTCGACGCCCAGCGGTATCGTCGCCGACACCTGATCGAGCGCGCCGGGCGCGTTCACCATGACGGGAATGGCGACAGCGCCTCCGGTCGCCTCGAGCACCGTCACGACGCTCGGGTCGATCTTGCCGTCGGGCTCGTTGTCGGCCAGCGCCAGGTTCGGCACGGCCATCAGGCAGAGCAACGCGACGGTCAGGACGAGGATCCTCGGTTTCATCGTTCTCGCCTCCACTTCGGTACTCCCTCGGCCTGCCGGCTTGCTCGGGGCCGGCGGACGTTGACCGGGTTCACCGGTGGCGGACGGCGGGGACGCGAGCTTGAGGTGGGAGGCAGAAAGCGAGGTTCGCGGGAGCGAAGATCGAATCCGGCAACCGAGCTATCTTGATCATCCAAGACCTCTGGCTTTGCGTCCCTGCCTCGCGACAGGTTTGCCCTTATCTATGACCCTATCGGTCCCCTCTGTTCCAAACATGAGGGTTCCTAGACGAATTGGCCAATGATGTGTTGCCGCCGTGGCGACAGCGCTCGGGTGGTAGACTGTCACCATGGTTGCCCAGAGATCGTCGGGGGAGCCGGGTCTCCCCTCTCCACGACGTGCTCGACGTCAAGAGCGCGCCCTTTGGGCACGGACGCGAACGAGGGAAGGGGGATGCATATGAGTCGTGCGGACGGCCTCTACACCGCCATGCAGAGGCAGTTCATCAACCAGATGCTCAGGCTGGCCGCGAGCGACGACAAAAGCAAGATCGTCAAAGCGTTCCGGCTCGCAGAGAGGATCACCCCGGACCAATACAAGGGCTCAGTGCGATTCGTCACCGAGAAGGTCAAGGACGACCACCCGGCGCTCAACATCGCCAAGCACGTCACGTCCAGGCTCAGCCCGCGCTGCCGCGACCGTTTCATCGAATGTCTTATCGTGAACGCACTTCTTCGCGGTTCGGCAAAGCGCAACGAGCTGGTCGAGAAGACGGGCATGTACGCGCCATTGACGATCTTGATGAGCCCCACCATGCGCTGCAATCTCACCTGCGACGGCTGCTACGCGGCGGAGTACTCGCCCGACCAGGACCTCGACCGCGGTCTGATGCAGAAGATCGTGGACGAGGGTAACGACATGGGTGTCTATCTGTTCACGCTGCTCGGCGGCGAGCCGTTCATGTGGGACGGACTGCTCGACTTCGCCCGCGAGAACAAAGATGCCTACTTCCAGGTCTTCACCAACGGCACGCTGCTCGACCACGACACCATCGACGAGCTCGCCAAGACCGGCAATATCGCTCCTATGCTCAGCCTTGAGGGCTCTCCCGAGCTCACCGACAAGCGCCGGGGCGCCGGCGTGCACGACCAGGTCATGGAGATCATGGACCACCTCGGTGAGGCCGGCGTGCTGTTCGGCTACTCTTGCACGGTGGCGAGGAGCAACTGGCAGGCGATCGTCAGCGACGAGTTCATCGATCCCCTAGTCGCCAAGGGTGCGATGCTCAGCTGGCATTTCCTCTACATGCCCCTCGGTCGCGACCCCGATACGACGATGATGCTGACGCCCGAGGAGCGGAACCAGTTCCGCATCGACATCCACCGCATTCGCGAGTCCAAGTCGATCTTCCCCGTCGACTTCTGGGGCGACGCTCCCTGGGTCAAAGGCTGCATCGCCGGCAAGCACTACGTGCACATCAACAGCGGCGGCTGGGTGGAGCCTTGCATCTTCACGCACTTCGCCACCGACAACATCCGCGACGTAAGCCTTCTCGAAGCGTTCAACTCGCCGTTCTTCCGGGAGATCCGCAGCAGGCAGCCGTTCAACCACAACCTGCTGATGCCCTGCATGTGGATCGACAATCCGCAGCAAGCGCGCGAGATCATGGCGGCCACCGGCGCTCAGCCCACGCACCCGGGCGGGGACGTCATGCTCACGCATCTGCAGCCCGAGCTCGACATGTACGCTCACGAGGTCGATCGTGTGTACACCCCGATCTGGAGCTGCCTGAGTACAGACAAGGTAGACGACGAGATCGAGGAGCCGGCGCCCGTCCGCTAGGCGACGACGCTGGCGGCCGCGAGACAGCGGGCGGCGGGCGCACAGGGCGCCCGCCGCCCGCCTTGCGTTACGCGGCCGCACAGGGCGCCCGCCGCCCGCCTTGCGTTACGCGGCCGCGGGGGGCTGCCTAAGGGTTTCGTGCTACCCTGCCGAAACACAGTCTGCCGGAACCGACATGGCGAGAGCTCACCCCCACAAGCGGGCCGCCCGCGCGGCGGCCATCTCCATGCTCACCTTTATCGCGACGCTGGCGGCCATCTGGCTGGCGCCGCGGACCAGCGACGCCGTGACGGCGTGGCTGCGCACGCCCGTCGTGCGCACCCAGACGATCGCCCTGTCCGC
>JAPLCL010000246.1 GCA_026392265.1 Actinomycetota bacterium | reverse complement strand
CGAGCACACGGTGGCTCTGATCATGGCCACGGCGCGCAACATCCCGCAGGCCCACGCCGACCTCAAGGACGGCCGCTGGGAGAAGGGCAAGTGGGGCAAGGGCGGCGTGGAGCTGCGCGGCAAGACGCTCGGCATCCTCGGCCTGGGCCGCATCGGCTTTCTCGTCGCCGAGGACGCCCGCGGTCTCGGCATGGACGTGCTCGCCTACGACCCGTTCGTGCCGGCCGAGAAGTTCCACGAGCTCGGCCTCAAGCGCGCCGACAACCCCGACAAGATCTACCGCGAGGCCGACTTCATCACCGTGCACCTGCCGAAGAACGCCGAGACCCTGGGCTTCATCGGCGACGAGGAGTTCGCCAAGATGAAGGACGGCGTGCGCGTGATCAACGTGGCCCGCGGCGGGATCATCGACGAGGACGCCTGGGCGCGCGCCATCGAGAGCGGGAAGGTCGCCGCCTCCGCGGTCGACGTGTACCCCAAGGAGCCCACCACCGAGAGCCCCTTGTTCAAGTACGACAGCGTGATCGCCACGCCGCACCTCGGGGCCAGCACCGTGGAGGCCCAGCTGCGCGCCGGCACGATCATCGCCGAGCAGGTGGCGGCGGTGCTGAACGGTGAGTTCGCCAGCAACGCCGTGAACATCCCGCTGGCCCCCGGCGAGGACGCCGACGAGCTGATGCCCTTCCTCGGGCTCTGCAAGCAGCTCGGCAGCCTGGTGGTGCAGCTCGCCGAGGGCCCGGTCGACGCCTTCGAGATCGGCTACGGCGGCGGCATCGCCCGCTACGACACGCGCATCCTCACGCTCGGCGTGCTGCAGGGCGTGCTCGCCGACAAGGTCGACGGGCCGGTGAACTTCGTCAACGTGCAGAACATCGCCGAGGAGCGCGGCATCACCGCCAAGGAGACCAAGCAGCCGGCGGCCGTCGACTTTCTCAACCTCATCACCGTGACGACCCGCGACGCGCAGGGCGAGCTCTCGGTGTCCGGGACGACCCTGGGCCCGAAGCACCGGCCGCGCCTGGTCAAGGTGTACTGGCAGGACGTCGACATCGAGCCGGCGCCGCACATGGTCTTTCTGCGCTACTCGGACGTGCCCGGCATGATCGGCCGCATCGGCACCAAGGTCGGCGAGTTCGGCATCAACATCGGCCAGATGGGCGTGGGTCGCGACCTGAAAGAGCATGAAGCGATGATGGGCCTGACGCTCGACGAATCGCTCACCGCCGACCAGCTCGCCGACCTCGTGGCGAGTTGCGACCTGCTCGGTGGCAGGCGGGTGGAGCTGTAGCGCTCAGCCGCCGGCGTTGAGCACGACCCGCAGGCGGGCGGTGCGCGAGACGCCCGCCGCGTGGTCGGCGTGCGTGGGCAGCAGCGTGCGGAACAGGTAGGTGGCCGAGCGCAGCGGCAGCGGCCACGAGATGCGGTAGCGGGAGCGCCCGTCGAGAGAGCCGCTGGCCAGCGTGCGCCAGGCGCCGCCGGTCAGCCGCTGGACGAACACGCTGCTGCCGGCGTGGGCCGGCTTGACGGTGCCCGAGAAGGTCTCGACGTACCCGTTGCCGGCCCTCTGTTCGGCGAGTGCGATCATGACCTCGGGTGCTACCTTGAGGTCGCCGAATGTCTCGCTGACGATGGTCTGGCCCGCCGGGCCGGCGGCCGCCGCGGTCCAGGCGGCGTTGGCCTGGGGGGCGATTGTCGCCTCGTAGAAGCCGTGGCCGTCGGTGGTCGCCGTCGTGGCCGTCGTCGTGACGCCGCCGGCATCGGTGCGGCGGATCTCGACGCGGCCGCCGGCGAGCGGGACGCCGGCGGCCGTGAGGTAGCCGGCGACGCCCACGGTCTCGCCGTAGACGATGTGAGACGCCCGGGGGCGCAAGGTGAGCGCCGCGCCCGCTTCGCTCAGGCGCCAGAGCCGGGCGCCCGCGCCCTCCCCGAGGGCGTAGTCGCCACCGGCGCCGTCCGCCCCGAGAGCGCCGAGCGCCGACGGCGCGGGATCGAGCGCGGGACTCGACCACGTGCCGAGATAGGTCATGCGCGCCACGCCGGCGGAGGCTGCGCCGTCGCTGTAGGCGACGGCGAGGTCGCCGGCGCTATTCCAAGAGACGTCGTCCACAACAGGGTCGCCCGAGCCCAGGCGCAGCACGCTGCCGTCGGGATCGCCGATCAGAGCCCCCTGCGCGGCGATGTGGTGCACGCGCAGACCATCGGGGGACGCACTCGCGAGGTAGCAGCCGCCCCAGGCGTCGTCGGCCAGCGTCGTGGCTTCGTTCGCGCCAACGGCGACAGGTCGCAGCCACAGACGGTCGCCGGCGGCGGTGAAGCGCTGCACCTTGACCTTGCCACCCTCGCGCCAGGCCGTCGTCGCGCTGGATGTGGCGACGATGCCGAGGGGAGTCTGCGCGGTCGTGGGAGGCGGGCCCAGCAGCGGGTTGTAGGGGGACATGGGCGCGACCCAGTCGGCGCTCAGGTCGGGGGCGAAGCGCTGTGCGGCGACGCCGTTGCGGCCGGGCCCGCCCAGAAGGACGCAAAGGTGGCCGAGATCATCGCTGCTCATGCCGGCGACGGTGCCCTCGTCGACAGCCAGGCCGGGGTCGGGGCGCGCGGCTGCGCCGAGCGGCGAGATGTAGGTGAGCAGCGTATCGCCGGAGGCGAGCGACGGCGTCGCGAGAAGCCGGACGTACACGCCGCCGAAGCCGTCCGCCGCGAGCTGTACCGGCGCCGCCGTGGCGCCGGGCCCGCGCAGTGCCGCCACAGCGGCGTCGCTGCAGATCGTCACGGCGCCGTAGGCGCCGGCGCCGCTCGCCGCGACGCGCCGCACGGAGGTCACGCCGCCGGCCTTCCACACCACGATCACGCCGCCGGCCGCGCCGCCGGTCGCCAGCCAGTCGCTGAGCCCGCTGATGCCGGCGACGAGGACGGCGGGCTCGGCGCCGAGCGGTTCGCCGGCGCGGTCGTAGCGCTGGGCGACGAGCGCGTTGCTCGCGCCGTCGGCGACCGCCCAGACAACGGTGACGCCGGCATCGCCGGGCACGAGCTGCGCCATGCCGGCCACCGGCTGCGACCACAGGGGGGCGTAGGCGGCGAACACCGCGGGAGAGCTCGCCGCGAACAGCGCGAGGACGACGACGGGAAGCAGGAGCAGGAGTCGGCGCCTGGACATGTGACACCCCCGGGTGGACGCACACAGACTACGGTCATCTTACCAGAGGGTCCTGCTGCGCCGGGCGGCGGGCTACGTAGCCCGCCGCCCGCACTTTTCAGGTAGCGATCAGGAAGGCGCGGTTCGGCTCCACGATCCCTGCCACTGTACGACGCCCGCCGTGACGGCTCCGAGAGCCAGGACAAGCAGGCCCAGCTCACCGCTGAGAACGGGGATCGCACCCAGGGCTGCCGCTGCGACGTACAGAGCCAGGCCGATGGCGAGGGGCGCGATGCGACCCTTGCGCGCGACATCCACCGCGTAGGCCAGCACCGCTGCCACGAGGAGCCACAGACCGAGCTGATGGGCTGCCACGCTCCAGCCACTCAGCGGTGCTCCCACGGCGATGGCCAGACCCTTGACGAGCCACAGCACGCCGCCCAAGGCGAGCACGACGTCGAACCAGCGGGCGCTCGTCCGCGGGCGCAGAAGCCAGAGGGCGGTGGCAAAGGACCAGGCGCTTGTCGCGAGGATAGCACCCTCGGTGCGCAGCACTTCGCCCGCTGACCCGGACAGGGCGGCGCCCGCCGCCGAGTACACCGCGTTACCAATGAACACCGCGGCGATCCCTGTCACGATGCTGACAGGGATCGCTGTCCATAGCCGCTTGCCGGTCAGGAAGGGGGCGGCCAGGCCGAATACGAATACCAGTCCCAAGACCGATCCGAGCGTGGGGATGATGGAGCCGACCAGTGCCCCCGCTAAGCCCGGGCTAAGGACTTCAGTCGACAGGATCGTGAATTTGACCGCCCAAAGGGCGGCGCACACGAGCGCGACCCAGCCGCACACGCGTTGCCATCGTTGCCAGCTCATCACGGCACCTCCGATGCGTGTAAATCAGAGAGAGTCGCTGAGGGCGGCGGAGAAGACGCTCTCCGCCGCCCTCAGCGTCTTGGTGAAGAAGGCAGGGGCCGATGCGCGTGAGCGCGCCGGCTCAGGCCGCCCGCGTCTCGTGGGCGCAGAGGATGTTGCCCTCGCTGTCCTTGAACCAGGCGGCCTTGTCGGCGCCGCGTGAGGCGATGCCGTCGACGGTCTTCGGTCCGTTCGGACTGTCGTAGTCCTCGAAGCGGACGCCGCGCGAACGGAGCTCGGAGACGGTCGCCTCGAGGTCGTCGACCTCGAACGTCACCGCGGTGTTCTCCGCTGTGGCGCGGCCGCGTTCGTAGAGAAAGATCAGGCTGCCCTTGCCGGCGTGGACGAAGATGCCCTCCGGCATGTCGTCGCGCGCCTCGGTCTCGAGGCCGAGCTTCTCTTCGTAGAACGAACGCGCCCGCTGCAGATCCTCCGCGGGGAGGGTCGTTGCGGCCGGCGCCGTGCTCAGTCGTGTCGCTAGCTTGGTCATGGTTGTCACCTTTCATCGTGACGGTACCGTTCAAACGTTCCCCGCGCGACGGACTTGAAACGGGAGTAATGTTATCCTGATTCGCGAGGCTTGCGCCCTCGCGCGCGCCTGACGTAGACTCACCGGACGATGCGTCGCCACAGCACAAGCGAGTCGCCCCGGGAGGACCACATTGAGGTACGCGCCAGCGTCCTCGATCTCCTCGGCCTCGCCCTGCTCCTCCCCCCGCGGGGGGATGCGTAGACACCTGCCGGCCTTAACGGCCCCTTCCTGGATCACAAGCGGATCCTTAGCACACCAAGTGGCGACGACTTCTGCCTTGGGAGGTGTGGGTACCTCGTGACCGAGCACCGCTACATCAACATCTTCGACACTACCCTGCGCGACGGCGAACAGGCGCCGGGCGCTACCTTGAACAGGGCCGAGAAGCTCGAGATCGCCCGCCAGCTCGCCAAGCTGGGGGTCGACATCATCGAGGCCGGCTTCCCCATTGCCTCGCCGGACGATTTCGCGGCGGTCAAGGCGATCGCCGCTGAGATCGAGGGACCGCGCATCGCCGGTCTGGCGCGGGCCACGGAGAAGGACATCGTGACGGCCTGGGACGCTGTCAAGGTCGCCGAGAAGCCGCGCATCCATACGTTCATCAGCACCAGCGCGGTGCACATGAAGTATCAGATCAAGAAGACGCCGGAGGAGGTGCTCGCCGACACGCGCGCCATGGTGACCTTGGCGCGCGACCTGGCGAGCACCCGCGCCGGCGCCGACGTCGAGTTCAGCGCCATGGACGCCAGCCGCTCCGAGCCTGAGTTCCTGGCGCAGGTGCTGGGCGTCGCCGTCGAGTGCGGCGCCACGACGATCAACGTGCCCGACACGGTCGGCTACGCGTTGCCGCTCGAGTTCGGCGATCTCATCCGCGAGCTCTACCGGCTGTGCCCCTCGCTGCGCGACGTCACCGTGAGCGTGCACTGCCACAACGACCTGGGCCTGGCCACGGCCAACTCACTGGCCGCGGTCCGCGCCGGCGCCACCCAGGTCGAGTGCGCCGTCAACGGCATCGGCGAACGCGCCGGCAACGCCTCGCTCGAGGAGGTCGTCATGGCGATCCGCACGCGTGGCGACTCCCTCGACTGCAGGAACGGCGTGGAGACCACCGAGATCGCCCGCACCAGCCGCCTGGTGAGCTCGCTCACCGGGTACCAGATCCAGCGCAACAAGGCGATCGTGGGGCGCAACGCGTTCGCCCACGAGAGCGGCATCCACCAGGCCGGCGTGCTCAGCGAGGCCACGACCTTCGAGATCATGAAGCCGGCCGACGTCGGGCTCACGGACAACGACATCGTGCTCGGCAAGCACAGCGGCCGGCACGCGCTGCGCGCCAAGCTCGCCGAGCTCGGCTACCAGCTCTCGGACGCCGACCTCGACGACGCCTTCCAGCGCTTCAAAGAGGTCGCGGACAAGAAGAAGCAG
>JAPLCL010000181.1 GCA_026392265.1 Actinomycetota bacterium | reverse complement strand
TTCCCCGACCTCAGACTGCTGGTCGGCAGCGAAAAGCTCACGACGATGCCCATCATGACGAGCTGGGGCTGCCCCTTCGCCTGCAACTTCTGCTCGGTCACGGCGATGTTCGGGCGCAAGTACCGTTTTCGCAGCGCCGAGAGCGTGGTCGCCGAGATCAAGGACAAGCGCCCCACGCGTATCTTCTTCTACGACGACAACATGGCCGCCGACAAGCAGCGTCTCAAGAAGCTCCTGCGGATGATGATCGACGAGGACCTGGTCATCCCGTGGTCGGCGCAGGTGCGCACCGACGTGGTGCGCGACCGCGAGTTGCTCGAGCTCATGCAGAAGTCGGGCTGCGAGCTCGTCTACCTCGGCCTCGAGTCGGTCAACCAGGCGACGCTCGACGGCTACAAGAAGGCGCAGACCGTCGACGACATCGTCGACGGCATCCGCCTGCTGCACGAGTACGGCATTCGCAGCCACGGCATGTTCGTCCTCGGCGCCGACACCGACGACGTGCAGACGGTCCGCGACACCGTGACCTTCGCCATCAAGAATCGTATCGATACCGTGATGCTCAATATCCTCACGCCGCTGCCCGGCACACCGCAGTTCGAGCAGCTCGACGCCGAAGGGCGCATCTTCGACAAGCGCTGGCACCTCTACGACGCGCACCACGTCGTGTTCGAGCCCAAGCTCATGACCCCCTACGAGCTGCAGATGGAGGACCTGCGCGGCTACATGCGCTTCTACTCCCTGCGTACCTGGCTGCGCTACATCTTCGCCCTCAAGTTCACCAAGCAGCTGCTCTTTCACTGGTGGGGCATGGTGATCATCCACAACTGGCGCAAGGACGAGCGCAACAAGGCCTTCATCAAGGCGCTCAAGCGTATGTGGCCGCGGCCTACACCGCCGGGTACGGTGAGGAGCGTCAGCAACGACGGCGGGCTCCGCAGGTCGTGACCGGCCACATGTACACGACCTGGGGCAGCGCCACGAGCCCGAAGGCCATTGTCAGCGCCGCCAAAGGTTGTCAGCAAAGACGGCGGGTGTTAAGGTCTCATACTTGAGTTCGGTGAGCGTGTCTCCCCCCTCACGGGAGGCTCGGCAGACCCAGAGCGACACACTCAGGGCTCACCTCAAAGAGGGCGTGTCTGCCCCGGCGACGCGTCCAAAAGGAGGCGATGCAGTGAACGGCAAAAGGCGAATCGCAGTCCTCTCTCTCCTTCTCGGTACCCTTCTCCTCTCCTTCGTCCTCTCCACCCAAGCCTCCGCCTCTCCCGTTGCAGACAAGAAAGCACGGCTGCGCGAGATCCAGGCGAAGCTCCAGGGCGTCTACCACCAGGCCGACGTAGCGGTCGAGAAGTACAACCAGGCCACGAGCCAGCTCACCACGGTGCAGCAGCAGATCAAGCAGAACCAGCATCTGCTCAAGGTCGCCGAGTACAATCTCGATGTCGCCAACACGCAGCTGCAATCGCGCGTGCAGAACATCTACAAGACGCGCGACGTGGGCATCGTCGATGTCCTCTTCGCCTCCAACAGCTTCGACGATCTCATCACCCAGATGAACATGATGGAGCGCCTCGGCAACAGTGATGTCGACACCGTCAGGTCCATCGCCGCCTACAAGCAAGACATCAAGGATCGGCGCGTCAAGCTGGACGCCGACAAGAAGTCCGCTGCCAAGCTCGTCACCGAGCGCGCCGCGCAGAAGAGCGAAGTCCTCGCGGTGCAGGGTCGCCTCGAACAGATGACGGCCGGTATCAAGCACGATATCCAGCGCCTTCAGCAGCAGCAGGCCGCGGCCGCTCGCGCCGCGGCTCAGGCGGCGGCAGCCGCAGCTGCAGCCGCCGCCGGTGGGGGCACAAGCAGCAGCGGCGGCGGGGGCGGCTACATCCCCGACCCCGGGGGCTCGGGCAACTCCTCCGTGGTCGCCATCGCTCAGCGCTATCTCGGCGTTCCCTACGTGTACGGCGGCGCCAGCCCCAGCGGCTTCGACTGCTCGGGCCTCGCGATGTACTGCTACGCACAGGTCGGCGTCAGCCTGTCGCACGGCGCCACCGACCAGCAGCATGCCAGCACTCCGGTGCCGATCAGCGCGCTGCAGCCCGGCGACCTCGTGTTCTTCGGCAACGCCAGCTACAGCTACCATGTGGGCATCTACGTCGGCGGCGGCAGCATGATCAACGCCCCGCACACGGGCGCCGTGGTGAGCTACGGCTCCATCGGTGGCGCCTGGATCGGCGGCAGGTTCTAGGTTCTCAGGTGAGCCCTGAGGGCGGTTTCCCGCATATAGGGAACCGCCCTCAGGGCTCGAATACTGTCACCACCCCCGCAGCCACGTCAGTGAACGCGCGTCCCCTGCTCTTCGCGCGCGAAAGGAACCGATAGATTGAAGCGTTCGAACGGCCCACGGCGCGCGGCGCTCACCCTCATCTTCGCCGCCTGCGTCCTCTCTCTGGTCTTCACCGCGGCCTCCCCAGCGTCACCGATCTCCAGCAAGAAGGCCCGTCTGAAGGCAGTGCAGACCAAGCTCGACACCGTCTACACGCAGGTCGAGATAGCCGTCGAGAAGTACAACCGGGCCACGAGCCAGCTCGGCGACGTGGAGCTCAAGATCAAGGGGAACCAGCGTCTCCTGGATATGGCCGAGCACAATCTGCAGGTCGCCAACACACAGCTCAAGGTGCGCGCCGCGAACATCTACAAATCGCGCGACGTGGGCATCGTCGATGTGCTCTTCCAGGCCGACAGTTTCGACGAGCTGATCACGCAGCTCGACATGATGAACCGCATCGGCAACAGCGACGTGGATACGGTCAAAGCCATCGCCGCCTATCGCCGGGACATCAAGGATCGGCGCCTCGCGCTCGAGGCCGACAAGAAGGCCGCGGCCACGCTGGTCGCGGAACGCTCCACGCAGAAGGACCAGATCCTCGGCCTGGAGAACCGGCTCGAAAAGATGACGCACGGCCTCAAGGCGGAGATCAAGCACCTCCGCCAGCAGGCGGCTCGCGCGGCCAGGCTCGCCGCCCAGCAGTCGTGGGGCGGCATCGTGCCCCCGCCGGTGGACCCGAACAGCCCCGGTCACCCCGAGATCGTCACCATCGCGCAACGCTACTTCGGCGTCCCGTACGTCTGGGGCGGCGCCAGCCCCAGCGGCTTCGATTGCTCCGGTCTGGCGATGTACTGCTACGCTCAGATCGGCATCCAGATGTCTCACGGCGCGACCGACCAGCAGCGTCAGAGTACCCCGGTGGCGCTCAGCGACCTGCGCCCCGGCGACCTCGTGTTCTTCGGCAACGCCAGCTACAGCCACCATGTCGCCATCTACGCTGGCGGCGGCAGCGTCATCGAGGCGCCACATACCGGCGACGTGGTGCGCTATGGTGCGTTGGGCGGGCGCGACGCCTGGATCGGCGGCCGGTTCTAGGGCAACTCCATCGGCCGAGGGAACTGTCCAGACGCCTCTGGCACCTGCAGCCGCCGCCACTTAGAGGTAAGCTTTCCCCGTCATCTGCCGAAGTAAGTGACGGATAGAGGCAACGGACCACGGGGATGCCACGTGAAATCCATAGATGATCTGCTCAGCGAGACCATGGCGCGCAACGCGTCAGACCTGCACATCAAGGCGGGGAGCCCGCCGGTGATCCGCGTCGACGGCGAGCTCATTCTCCTGGACGAGCCGCCGCTCACTCCTGAGGACACGAAGGACGTTGCCGCGTCGATCATGACCGACAAGCAGATCCGACGTTTCAGCGAGCACAACGAGATCGACTTCGCCTACTCGGCGCCGAACCTCGGCCGCTTCCGCGTCAACGTCTTCCGCCAGCGCGGCAGCATCAGCATCGCCATGAGGCAGGTCACGACGAAGATCCCTTCGTTTGAAGAGCTTCACCTGCCGGAGATCATCAAGCGGATCGCCCTGGAGCCGCGCGGCCTCGTGCTCGTCACCGGTACCACCGGCTCGGGCAAGACGACCACGCTGGCGGCGATGATCGATCACATCAATAACACGATGCGCCGGCATATCGTGACCATCGAAGACCCCATCGAGGTACTCCACAAAGACAGGCGCTCGATCATCAACCAGCGCGAGATCGGCCTCGATACCGATTCCTACGTCTCGGCCCTCAAGTACGTGCTTCGCCAGGACCCCGACGACATCCTCATCGGCGAGATGCGCGACATCGAGACGGTGTCTGCGGCACTGACGGCTGCGCAGACGGGCCATTTCGTGATGAGCACTCTGCACACCATCGACGCCACCGAGACCATCAACCGCATCATCGACTTCTTCCCTCTGCATCAGCAGAAGCAGGTGCGCATCATGCTGGCCGGCACACTCAAGGCGATCGTGTCGCAGCGCCTGCTCACGCGCGCCGACGGAGAGGGCCGCGTCCCCGCCATCGAGATCATGATCACTACCAACCGCATCCGTGACTTCATCCTCAACCAGGACCAAGCCATGCTCATCGGCGACGCCATCAAGGAAGGCGACTTCTACGGCATGCAGACCTTCGACCAGGCGCTGCTGAAGCTGTACGAGGAAGGTCTGATCACGCTCAGCGACGCGGCCCAGGTGGCGAGCAACCCGCACGACTTCAAGCTCCTCGTGCAGCAACAGGGGCACGACGTCAGCCTGATGACGTTCTAGGCGCGCCGGGAGCCGGTGCCCCCTAGCTCAGAACCCTGCGGCTCTCCAGATGCAGGTCGACCTTGCGCTTGATGCGCTGCAGCGCGTTGTCGACGGTCTTGCAGTCGCAGCCCAGTTCGTTGGCGATGCGCTCGTAGCTGAGACCGTTCAGGTACAGGCGCAGCACCCGGCCCTCGAGATTCGACAACATCTGCGAGAGGCACCCCTTGAGACTCTCTACCTCTTCCGAGCTGATGACCTGGTTGACCGGGTCATGCGTGGTCGGTCCGGGGAGGACGTCGCCCAGCGAGCAGTCGCCGTCGTCCGAAGAGTCGTTAGGGGACTGGCTGAACGACAGATAGCCGTTGAGCGGGACGTGCTTCTGGCGGGTGGCCGTCTTGATGGCAGTGATGATCTGCCGGGTGATGCACAGCTCGGCGAAACTACGGAATGAGGCGAGGCGGTCGTCACGATAGTCGCGGACCGCTTTGTAGAGGCCGAGCATGCCTTCCTGGATCAGGTCCTCGGCGTCGCCGCCGGCCAGAAAGTACGAGCTCGCCTTGAGCCGCACGAACTGGTGGTAGCGCAGCATGAGCGCGTCGAGCGCGGCCAAGCTGCCGCGGCGGTACGCCTGGACGAGAGCGAAGTCGGCACTCTCACCGAAAGGTTGAGGGTTGTGAGACGATCCCGCACTGCGACTGTGGTCGGCTTGGCGCGCCATTCCCTGCCCCCACCTCTGCTCGTTTGCCCTGCAAAACCCGGGAGCGGAGGGCCTCCGGGCCGTCACTGTGGCTTGTTACGCATCTCCTCCAGCCTGCGCAAAGTCTCAGGGTCTACTTTATCCTCAAGCCGTGAGAGCATTCTAGTAGAGTCTTGGGCAGTGTCAAGAGCCTGCCCGCTGTCCGCGCCGAGGAGATCCGCCCCCAGTTCCAGCGGGGTCATGCGGCTCACGCCGGCGCGCGACGCCGTCCGCTGGACCTCCTGATCCGCCGACACCACGACCACGGCGATGTCGGCCGGCTGCTCGACGATGCGGCGCGCGATCAGCGTGTCGGCGGTGAATCGCCCGCCGGCGAAGCACACTTCCACCGGCGCGCCCTTGAAGGGCACGGAACTGGTGCTCTGGGGGCCGTGCCCGTCGAAGACCAGCACGGCCTTCGCCCCGCGCACCGCCGCGAAGCTCGCAAGCCTGTCGGCAAGCCAGTCGCGGCGCGCGAAGATCTCTTCCTTGCCGGCGCCGCGAAAGAGCGCGTGAAGGACGTTGTAGCCGTCGACGATGTACACCGTGAGTGTCACTCGCCGGCTCGCGCGCGGTCGCCCGGCGTATCGCGGTCTGCCGCCCCGGCGGCGCTGCGCTGACGCCGGGCCTCGAAGAGGAAGAGTGCCGCCGCCACGCTCACGTTGAGGCTTTCGACAGGTCTCTCCATGGGGATGGAGCCCAGCGCGTCGCAGGTACGCGCCACGAGCGGCCGCAGGCCGCGACCTTCGGCGCCGAACACCAGGACGAGACGGCCGGTGAGATCGAGGTCCAGATACGACGAGCCTGACTCGCCGGCTGCCCCGTAGACCCACGCGCCGGCGTCCTTGGCCTGTTTGAGAAAGCCCACGACGTTGGTCACCTGGGCGACGGGAAGATGCTCGATGGTCCCGGCCGACGCTTTAACGGCCGCCGGCGTCACGGAGGCCGAGCGGTGCTTCGGCACGACGAGGGCGCCCGCTCCGGCGGCCAGCGCACTGCGCGCCGTGGCGCCGAGGTTACGCGGGTCGCTGACTTCGTCGAGCACCACGACGATCTCGGCGCCCAGCACGTCGTCCGCAGTCGCGTAGGCGAAGGCGTCGACCTGCAGCGCGGCGCCCTGGTGATCGCGGCTGCCCGTGAGCTCGTCGAGGGCATGCATGTCGAGGGTCTCGACGGCTAAGCCCGGGGGGATCGCGAGCTGCAGCGCCTTGAGGGCCGGCCGGGTCGCGGCGAGCCGGTGGGCTCGCCGCCGGGCGCCGGCCGCCAGCGCCAGCTGCACCACGTTACGCCCGTAGATCCATTCCACGGCGCTACCTGACCTGCACCGTCGGAGGCCTGTATGCTGCGGGCATGCCGTTCGACGTCTCCGCAGGGTCCTTCGCCGCCGCGGCCATCAGCGTGCTCTTCTGGTGGACCGTGCTCTCGCCGCTCGGCCTTCTCGCGGTCGCCGTGCTCTGTGCGCGCAGGCTACGCCTGCGCCTGTGGCTGACGCTGGCGATCCTCGTGCCACCGATCCTCGTCTTCTTGCCGGTGACCGCGATGCACGCAGGACCGTCGCGCCTGGGGACCGCCGGCGCGGCGCTCCTCGACGCGGCGGGCGTCGTACTCGCCGCCTTGGCGCTCGTCCGCCTGACCTCACGTCCGGAGCTGGCGGCGCGGTACGCGGCCGTCGCTCTCGTTCTCGGCATCATCGGTGGCATGCTCGGCTCCGGGGCGCTGCTGGGCGCGCTCAACATCGCCTGACGCCGCCTCACGACTTCCTGACGACGTGCGTGCCCTGCGGCGTATCGCGCACCTCGAAGCCGGCCGCCTGCATCTCATCGCGTAACCGGTCGGCGTCGGGCCACCGCTTCTCGGCGCGGTAGTGGTCGCGAAGCAGGCAGGCGTAGGAGGCATCGGCACATCCCAGGCGGTCGGCGTAAACGAGCACGATGTCGTCCCAGCGGCCGTCCCCTGCGAGCCGGGCGGCGGGCAGCAGAGCGACGTCGCCGGTCACGCAGGCCAGCGCCTCGTCCCCGGCGACGGTGCCCGCCGCGGTGATCTCGGCGGCCGCTGCCGGGGCCGGGATCAGCAAGAGACGGAGTGACTCCGTGAGCACGGTACGCACCGTGCGCAGCGCTTCGCTGTCGAGCGGAGCCGCGCCGCGGTCGACCTCGGACAGGTAGCGGTAGGTCTCGGTCAGCAGGGCAAAGAGGTCGCCCGCCGCGCCGGCCGTGTTGAGATCGTCGTCCATGTGCGCCGCAAAGGCGAAACGCGCGGCCGCGGCGCGCAGCGTCAGGTCGGGCCACTCGCCACGCAGCGCCGCCTTGGCCGCGTTGGCGAGGCGGAAGTCGATGTCGCCGAGCGCGTCGCGCAGGCGACCGTAGGCGGCCTGCGCCTCGTCGAGCTTCTCGGTCGAGAACTCGAGGGGGCTGCGGTAGTGCGTCGTGAGGAAGTACATGAGCACCACGGCGGGCTCGTAGCGGTCGAGCACCTCGCGCAGCAGGAAGATGTTGCCCACACTCTTGGCCATCTTCTCGCCGTCGCTGCGGATCATGCCGTTGTGCATCCACACCCTGGCGAACGGCAGGCCGGCGGCCTCGCTCTGGGCGATCTCGTT
>JAPLCL010000038.1 GCA_026392265.1 Actinomycetota bacterium | reverse complement strand
CATCGGCCGGCGCTTCAGCTCTTCTTTGCCGCCGGCCAGAGCCTCGGCCATCTTGATGAGGCTGCGCGCCTCCCAGTCCTCCTTGATGCTGACGACGATGTTGTGCTTCTCGCTGTTCCGCACGCAGGCGTCGAACTCGTGCAGCACGCGCGTCTCGGTGGGGCAGTCCTGGGCGCTGACCACGGCGCTCGTGGCGCTGACGTTGTCGAGCGCCTGCACGACCCTGGCGCAGTTCTCGAGGTCCTCCTTGCGCGAGGAGCGCACCTCGCCGGTGGCGGGATCGCGGTAGAAAACGCCGCAGCCGTCCGAGCTGATGTAGACGTGCTCGCCGTCTAGCGGCAGGTCGTACTCGGGGTTGCGGGCGCCGAGCGTGAACTCGTGCGGCACGGTGCTCAGCGCCTTCTCGACGACCGCTCCCGGGATCCTGGCCACCGTCGTCTCGCGGTCCACCGAGGCGCCGTGTGCCTCGAGGATGTCCAGGGCGCTCTGCGAGTGGAATTTGACGCCCACGCTCTCGACGACGTCGAGCGTGGCTTCGTGGATCTGCTTCACGTCGTCCTGCGACAGAAGTTCGAGCTTGACGCGCTTGCCGACGTAGCACTTGTCTGCGTATGCCATGGACAACTCCTTTCAGAAGCGGCCGGACTCGGCCGCGGCGATGATCTCGGTGAGCTCGCGGCCCAGTTCCTCGGGGAGCGCGGGCGCCGGGGTGGCGAGGATGCCGTCGGCGACGGCCCGCGCCTTGTCTTCCAGACGCGGGCTGCCCGCGGCCTTCCAGCCGTCGTAGGTGCCGGTCTCGCCGAGGCGCGCTTGCCACAGCTCGCGCACGTGCGCCCGCGTGTGCTGAGCGAAGAGGTAGTCCCCCTCGAACGCCATCTTCTTGATGAGGTCGACGGCGAGGTGCTCCGGGTCGACGGTGACGCCGCGCATGAGGCGGGTGACCATGCCGAACACCTCGTCGGCGATGACCAGCTCCTCCAGCGACATCTGCTGTACGCTGTCGAGGAGGCCGGCGCCGAAGAGGAAGTCCGCCCCGGCGGCAAACTCGAGCACCAGGCCGAGGGTGTTCTCGTAGGCCGACTGCGACTCGGGCTGCTTGGCCTTGGTGCCGCCCCAGCCGAGCCCGGCCGGCATGCCGTAGAACCGGGCCATCTGCGCCTGGGCGGCGCGCAGCATGAGGGCCTCGGGCACGTTGGCGAAGTAGGCGCCCGTGCGCATGAAGAGCGCCGTCGGGCCCCCAGCGTGGATGATCTTCGCGCCGGGGCAGGCGAGCTGCACCGCCGTGATGGCGGCGAGGATCTCGGTGTTGTTGACGACGGCCGTGCCCGCCGGCGTCACCGGCGCGGTGGCTCCGAGGATCGGCATCGGGTACAGCATCAGGGGGATGCCGGCCGCGGCCAGCGCGAACGCAAGATCCATGCCGAAGCGCTCCTGATGGAGCGGCGACACGGTGCAGAGGATCACGGAGAAGGTGGGCCGGACCCTCAGCTTCGCTGAGCCGCCGGCCACCGCCTCGGCCATGCGGATGAGCGGCTTGGCCTCGGTCGCGTCCTTGATGCTCACGACGATGCTGTGCTTGCGCGAGGCGCGCAGGCAGGCGTCGAACTCGTGCAGGACGCGGGACTCTTCGGGGGTGTCCTGGGCCGAGACGAGGGCCGAGGTGGCCGAGAGGTTGGGCAGGCCGTCAACGACGCGGGCCGCGTCGTAGACGTCCTGCTTGACGCTTGGCCGTACCGTGCCGTCGGCGTCCCGCACGAAGGTGGCGCAGCCGTCGGAAGCGAGATACACGTGCTCCCCGTCCAGCGGCAGGTCGAGCTCGGGGATGCGCCCGCCCAAGGTGAAGGCGGCGGGCAGGGTCTTGAGCGCTTCGTCGACGGTCGCCGCCGGGATGCGGGCGACCGTCGTATCGCGGTCCACGGTGGCGCCGTGGGCCTCGAGCACGTCGAGGGCGCGCTGCGAATGGAACATCACGCCGACGTCGGCGAGCACGTCGAGCGAGGCTTCATGGATGCGCTCCACGTCGTCCGCCGAGAGCATCCGCAGCGGACGACGGGGGCCGACGAAGCGGCTCTCTGCGTGAGCGGTCATGAGTCTCCTTTGGAGACCTCGGGCGTCTCTCCGCTGATGAGCTCCTTCATGACGAAGGGCGAGGTGACGGCTCTCACCAGGGCGTCGTAGTCCACGGCGAAAGAAACGTGGTCGCCGGGGTGGAGTGGCTCGGGCGTGATGAGTACGCTCACGTCGCTGGTGGCGCCGGCGAGGTAGGAGCCCGGAAGCAGCGGCCGCAGGCCGCCGGGCTCGCAGTCGCGCCGGCCCAGGTGGAGAAGGGCGTAGTTCGCGTCGCCGTCGGGCAACGTGATCTCGGGTGCGTGCCCGAAGGCGTCGCAGCCGGTGGCTCCCGACGGCGCCGGCGGCTTGCGGTAGCACTCGAGCACGACGGCGGTGAGCACAGGGTCGGTGCGGCGCATGCCCTCGAGGCCGGCGCCGCTGACGAAATCGTAGCCGTAGAGGGGACCGCCGCCGGAGCGGATCTCGGTGCGGAAGCGCGGGCGGTAGCCGGCGAGGTGCTGCAGCACGCAGGTGCCGCCGAGCGAAAGCACCGGCTCGACGGCGCAGACGTCGGCGACCTCCGCCATGACGGCCTCGGCCTGCCGAAAGAGGTTCTGCGTGGGCAGCTGCCCGGACAGGCAGGCGAAGTTGACGCTGATGCCCGCAAGGATGACGCCGGGCAGGCCGGCGAGCGCACGGGCGGCGGCCGGGGCGGCGTCCGGCAGGACGCCTTCGCGACGGTCGCCGAGGTCGACCGTGAGAAGGACCTCGACGGGCGAGCCGGCGGCGTGCTCGCCGAGCCCGCGGGCGGCGCCCACGTCGCTCAGCAGTACCCGGTCGGCGACCTGCGCCACCGCTGCGAGCTCGTCGGGCTGCGGGGCGCGGATGAGCGTGAGCGGCTCCAGTGAGGCGGTCGCGAGCCGCGCCAGAGAGGGCAGGCGAGAGTCGGCGAGGCCGGCGCAGCCGGCCTCGAGCAGCGCCTGCCCGACCCGCGGCTCGCCGTCGACGCACTTGGTAACGCCGACAAGGGTGAACCCGGCGCCGTGCAGCCGCGCGGCCAGCAGCCGCGTGTTCGCGGCGACAACGTCGAGGTCGATCGTCAGTCTGGGGTAGCGAGTCACCGGCTCTGCCTTCGGCCGGCCGGTCGCTGCGGGTGGGTCTGGATGACCGTGGGGTGTGTTCAAGGTGCTCTGCCTTGCGTGGTTGCGGACTGGCGGCGAGCGGGCCCTCCAAGCCGGTGCCGGACACAGGAGAGACCAAGCCGGTGCCGAGCGAGACGGGAAGCGTCGCGCGTGAGGTCGTGGGTCACGCGTTGCGAGTCCGGGTCTGGATGCAACGCGAGACGGACGCGAGGGAGCGGCTGCTAAAAGTCGTGCAGCTTGCCGCCGGTGAAGGCGGTGCGACGATGATCGTGGGGCCTGGCGTCGACCACTCGGTTCACGAGTCTCCCGTAGCCGGTGGGACGGAGCCCCGGCAGTATACTGCGGACACATCAAACCGCACAAGCGGGGGCGTCGTATGGGATCCACACACCCGTTTCTGGCCGTTCGCGACGGTCATCTGTGCCTCGATGGCGTCGACCTTGTGGAGGTCGCGGACGGCCTCGAGACGCCGTTCTACCTTTTCAGCGAGCGCCGTCTGCGCGACAACGTCGCACGCCTCGTGGCGGCGTTCGCCGGCCGACACCCGCGTACCGAGGTGTTCTACGCGAGTAAGGCCTGTTCCAACCTCTGGTTCCTCAACGTGGTGTGCGCTACCGGTATCAATATCGAAGTGAACTCTGGCGGCGAGCTCGACAAGGCGCTGCACGCGGGCTTCGATCCGCGCCAGATCGTGTTCAACGGGGTCGCGAAGACGCGTGCCGAGATCGCGACAGCAGTACGGCTGTCGGTGAGAGCCCTGCTCGTCGACTCCCTGCACGAACTGCAGCGTATTGCGGAGGTGGCCGCCGAGGTTGGCAGGCCGGCGGCCGTCGCGCCGCGCATCGACGTGCACGTGCCGACGTCCACGCACCCCGGCCTCGAGACCGCCCACGGCGGCAAGGCCGGCATCGATCGCGACGACGCCGTGGAGGCTTTTCGCCGCGCGGCCGCCGACCCCGGCCTCGAGCCGGTCGGCCTGCACCTGCACGTCGGCTCGCAGATCACCAGCGTGGAGCCGTACCGCCAGGCGCTGGAGAGCGCCCTCGACCTGGTCGAGGAGGTCGAAGCCTCCGCCGGCGTGCGTCTGCAGTTTCTGGACGCCGGCGGCGGCTTCGCCGTGCCGTTCGCGGAGGGTCCGCCGGTGGGCGTCGAGGACTACTTTCGCTCCCAGGTGAGCCTCGACGAGTACGCCGCCACGATCTGCGGCGCCCTCGCGGCGCGGCGCCCCGACCTCGCGCTGTTCATCGAGCCGGGCCGCTCGGTCGCGGCCACCACCGGCGTACTCGTGACCCGCGTGGAGAACGAGAAGACCAAGCGGACGCGAGACGGGGACGGCCGCGTCGTCGGCGAGGAGCGGTGGCTCACCATCGACGCCGGTTTCAATACGCTGCTCGAGCACACCAACTACCGCTGGTACTTTCGCACCCTCGTCGCCG
>JAPLCL010000053.1 GCA_026392265.1 Actinomycetota bacterium | reverse complement strand
GATCACCCACTGCACGATGACCCAGAGCACGAAGGCGGCGATACCCAGGAAGAACAGCACGATGAGGTGCGGCAGGGCGGCGATCTGGCGCAGGAGCAGGCCGGTCCCGGCGTTGCTCGAGAAGTTGTAGCTGCGCCCGGTAGGCGCGCCCCCACCCGTCTGCCGCGCGAAGTGCACGGCCAAGGCGATGATCGCCGCGACGAAGAGGAGCTCGACGATCACGGCGAAGAGCGCATACAGGCGGCTGCTCTGCGCCGGCCGCTCCACCACCACGTCCACGGGATAGTCGTCCACGGGCTGCAGGGTGAACGGCGGGTAGCGGTCGCTCAGCGAAAGGATGAAGGTCGAGACGCGGGTGCCCCAGCGCAGCACCCCGGTCACGAAATGGAACATGCCCGCCGGATACTCGCCGGTGATGACCACCGCCACCTGTGCCACCAGCGCCACGAAGAACTGGGCGATGCCGAGGAAGGCGAGGACGAAGAAGTGCGGGATGAGGGCGAGGAACTTGATCAGCAGGATGGTGAGCGCGGCCCATCCCCGCGAGCTGCGCTCCGGGTAGTCGGCGCGGACGTCTATCGGGTAGTCGTTGAGAGTCATGCTGCCCTTCCTCGATCGGATTCTGAGTCGCGCCGCGTCCACACCGACCAGACGATCAGCGCCATACACGCGATCTCTACAGCGGCGAAGAACACGTAGTGCGGAGTCAGCGACCCGCCGCCTACGACGAACGCGGTGGTGACTACCACTGCAGCGGTGTTCGCCCAGCGGTTGGGCCCCCGCTTCAGGATGCGGGACGCGAAGATCATCGCGATCGGGATCTCCATGAGTAGCGCGAACCCCAGCAGAAGCCCCGGAGTGATGGTCACGCCCGCTTGCCCGGCCCACAGTTCCTGCAGCTTTCCGGGCATGATGAAGGTCAGAATATCCGCGAAGACCATGTTGAACATCACCACGACCCAGAGCGTTGAGAGTCTCGTCCCCAAACTCATTGTTGTGCCCCCCATCGCGCGCTCACCTTCCATTCCCGTCGAGTACGTTGACGTGAGAGAGCCTACGGGCGTGCCCGCCCCCGGTCGTCTCTCTGCGGGCGGAACCTCGGGTCAACTGTGGGAGGAACTTCGGCGCCGGCGGCATGCCCCTGCGGGGGGACGCCGCCGGCGCCGGAGGGGGAGGGCGCCTCGGGTCAGGCCGAGCAGCGGGGCTCAGCGAGAGCTACAATCCGGCCGTGCCGCGCACCCGCAGAACCCCGATCGAGGAGGTGGGTCGATGACCCAGGCCGGAGACCTGAAGCCGGAGCAGCTCGCGCTTCTGTTCACGCACATGCCCGTGGGGTTCAGCGTCGCAGACGAGGACGACGTCGTGCGCTTCTGGGCGGGCGACACCTTCTCGGGTTGCAGCCCGAAGCTGATCGGCCGCGATCTATTCGCCGGCCATCCGAAGCGCGCACACGCGGCGATGAAGGCGCTGCTCGCGGATCTGAGGTCCGGGGCGAAGGATCAGGTGGACACGATCGAGCACACCAGCCTTGGTGAGGAGCGCATCATCTACACGGCGCTGCGGGACGCAGACGGGGCCTACCGTGGCGTGGTGGAGACGGTGCTGCCGGTGGAGCGCGTCGACAGGCCCGGCGCCGAGTGACCTCAGCCTCGACGAGGTCGGGGGTCGGCCTGCCACATGTTTCCACCATGTGAAGTCCCAGCAGGCGGACGTGGGGCGAGAGCTAGAGAGTCTGAGTCGCCGTGCGAATCGTGACGACCAATGTTGCGCGCATCCATCCGAAGGTCGCCTTCAGGGCGTCGAAATCGGGGCCCGAAGTGACGAAGGCGGCCGTGCCCTTGACGAGAAAGCCCGTCCCCGGACCATTCTTGCCGGGAACCTTGCTGCTGCCGAGTGTGACCAGGACCTCGGGGTTGAACGCGACATTGGCTTCTGTCTGCTGCATGTAGCCGGCCGGGATGAGCATCCGGCCGTCGGTCGTGAGGCGGACGTAGCTGTTCCAGGTGTTCACCATGTGCGGGCCGTCCTCGCCCAGCGTGGCGATGGCGACGACGCCATCCTTCTTGAGGACCTCTCGCAACTTCTCGGGGATCTCCATGTTCGACTCCTTCCAGCCTGTGTGGTGCGCGGTGAGTGGCTCGGGTCGACGCTCAGGACTCGGTGGCGCGGGCGCGACGGGAGGTCCGGGCGGCCCGGCGCTCGCGGAACCAGCCGCTCGACTCGGCGGCAAACTCCGGGGGCGCCTTGCAAGTGAGCTCGCAGACGAGGTCCGCCAGCGTCTTGGAAGCGAGGAACTCGCGCAGGGTGCGCTCGGCCTCGGTCATGAAGAGGTCAATGCGGCAGCTCCCCGCCGTGGCCCACTCGGGCGGCGTCTCTGCGAACAGCGTGCAGTTGCGCCTGATCTCGGCGCACGCGAACAGCTTGCGGTCCGGATCCACCGCGTCCAGGACGTCCACCACGCGGATGTCTTCGGCGGCTCGCGAGAGTACAAACCCGCCGCCGATGCCCTCGGTCCCCACCACCAGCCGCGCATCCTTCATGCGCGTGAACACCTTGGCCAGGAACCGCTGAGGGATCTTCTGGAAGCGGGCGAGGTCCATCACGCTGACAGGCGCGTCGGACGTC
>JAPLCL010000146.1 GCA_026392265.1 Actinomycetota bacterium | reverse complement strand
GCCGCCGACAGCCCGATGTATGCTAGTCCGCCTCTGCGCGGCGCTGGCATTCGGCCCGCGCCGGCGCACAGCGAGGAGCACCCGTGACCGACCCGGCCGGCAAGGTCGTCGACAACAGCATCATCTCCGCGGAGGCACGCGCCGCTCTCGCGCGTCTGCGCGAGCCTCTCCGCGGCCGTCCTTCTGGGCGCTGCCCTCGTGCCCGAGGCCGCCGGCGCGACCGCCGCGCCCGCCGCCTCCGCGCCGCGCCCGCCGATCACCGTCAAGCTCATCCCCTTCGGCGCGACGCGCAAGGCGCAGATGGCCGACTACAGCCAGCGCCACTACCACCAGCACACCTGGAAGCTCACGAACCCCAAGGCGATCGTGCTGCACCACACCTCCGGCGCCACGTGGGAGCCGGCCTGGTGGACGTTCGCCAACAACACCGCCTACGAGTCGATCCCCGGCAAGCCCGAAAAGCCCGGCGTCTCGGCGCATTTCATCATCGACAAGGACGGCACCATCTACCAATGCGTGCCGCTCACCGTCCGCGCGCGCCACGCCATCGGCATGAACTGGTCGTCCATCGGCATCGAGTTCGTGCAGGAAGACCACAGCGGCAAGGACGGCCACTGGATGGACCGCCAGATTCTGGCGCGCACGGCGCAGGCCAACGCCGGCCTGCGCCTCGTCCGCTACCTGCAGGCCCACTTCAGCATCAAGAGCAAGAACGTGGTCGGCCACGCCACCGCCAACGCCTCGCCCTACTTCAAGGACTACACCGGCATCAAGAACGCCGCCGGCGACTGGTTCGCCCCCGAAGTGAAGGCCTTCCGCGCACGGCTGTAGCGTAGACACCGACGTCCATCACGACCGCGGCGCTACGACCATGTTGAGTGAGCACCACCGGTCGCATGGTGGCATGGAGCTGGCTGAGCATCGCGGACGTATTGGCGCGGAACTCGGTGATCGGCAGAACATCGGCTGAGGGACGCAGTGGTGGCATCAGAAGCCTCCTCGGAATGACGCTTTGGCATACATTCTAGCGTACGTCACAAAGTCCGTGACGGCGAGTGAAGCCATTGTGGGCGCGGGTGCAGTGGGCGTTGTCACCGATCATCCAGCGATGGTAGCCGCGGCGCCGAACGTCTCGATGTGGAACTCGATGGCCGAGCGCACATCGGCGAGGGCTGCTTCGTGGCTGTATCCCTGTCCGACGACCACACCGCTGAGACCGAGAGGGGAGGCGACGTAGCCGTCCGAGTCCTTCTCGACGATGATCTTGATGCTGGTCATACGAGCCCCCGATATCGACGTTCGGAGCATACCCGGGGGCCTTGAAGTGGGCTCTGCATCCGTGTGATCAGCATGGGGCTGCGCGACGGCAGAAGCAGCCCGAAATGGGTCGCCACAGGGTGACGTTCGCCGCGCGGAGAGGTAAACGTTGGGCGGCTCCCGCACGCGGCCTGCCGGCAGGCGCATAGTCGAGCGCGGCCGAATCCGTTGAGGGTACATCCAACGATACCGTTGGAAGTACAACCAACGGTATCGCCACGGAAAACGGTCGAACAGCACCTGTGCCGTGGGCGGCGGGTGCCGTGGGCGGCGGCGGTGGGCGGCGGGTGCCGTGGGCGGCGGGCGTCGCCGCCGCCCACCGCCGCCGCCTCAGTTCCACCGCTCGATCTCGATACGCACCCCCTCAAGCTCCTCGTCGCTCGTCATCGCATCGACCACCAGCCGGCTACGCCGCACGTCGTGCTCGTTGATGAGCTGCGCCACGGGGATCGCGACGGCGATGTAGATGGCCTTCTGCACCCCACGCGCGCCGCTCCGGCTGCTGAGGCCGCTGTGCGCCAGTGCCTCCACAAGGCGCGGCGTAGCGCTCACCATGATGCCGCGCTCCTTGAGGTCGGGCCGGCCTCCGAAGCGCTCGAGCTCCAGCTCGACGATGGAGCGGCCGGCCGCGGCAGCGAGCGGCGGGAAGACGAGGAGCCGCGTGACTCGCGAGGTGATAGCGTCGCCGAGCACCTCGGCGCAGGCGCGCAGCGTAGCCGCCCACGCTTGCTCCTCCTGCGCCTCGTCCATGCCGCAGCGCATCCACGCCCCGTCGCCGGCGTTGGTGGTCATGATCACGGTGGCGTTCGCGCTGGACACGAGCCCACCCTCGCGGGTCGTGATCCTGCCCTCCAGGAGCTGGTACAGCAGACCCCGCACGAACGGGTGCGCGCGGTCGACCTCGTCGAACAGGACCACGGCGCCCGGCCGCTCCAGGAGGCCCACCACCAGCGAGTCGGGCTCATCCGTGGAGAGCAGGCGCAGCGCGTCGCTGGGCGCCACGAGCTCGGTGCAGTCGAAGCGCAGGGGCCGGCTGCCCGCGCCGCCGAGCACGTCCTGTAAGGCGCAGGCCAGGCTCGTCTTGCCGATGCCGGGAGGCCCGGCGAACACGTAGGAGCGCGGCCGGCCCGGCGGGGCGAGCCCATACACGGAGGCGACCAGGTCGTCGACGACGGCCGCGCAGGCATCGTGCTGCCCGATCACCGTCTCCTCGAGACGGCTGAGGATCGACGCCGCCCTCGGCACCACATCCCTGCCGACCCAGCGCCTCTCCAGGCCGAGCTGCACTGCGCAGGCGCTGCGGATAGTGCTCAGACCGGCGCCGCCGCCCGCGCCGGAGAGCGCGCCGCGCAACAGGCGCAGCGCGGAGCCAAGCGGGGGCTCCGCCCCGAAGTGGCGCCCGGCAAGGGTGAAAGCCTCGGCGATGGCCGCGTCAGCGGTGGGGATGTCGATGCCGCGGCGCGCCAGCTCCAGCGCGGCGATGACCCGCGATTCGGTGTCGCTCGGCGCGCGCGTCTCGACGACCACGAACTGCGCGGCGAAGTCGGGCTTGCGCTCGCGGAGCTGCGCCCAGCCGTCCGGCGTCGCAGTGACCACCATGCGCAGGCGCGGATGGGTGACCACGGAGACGAGCAGGTCGACGAGGTCGAGGTTGTCGCCGCGGCCCTGCCACGCGCCCATGGCGG
>JAPLCL010000321.1 GCA_026392265.1 Actinomycetota bacterium | reverse complement strand
GAGGAAGTCCCCGCCCTGCCCAACCTGGGCGATGGTGTCGAGACCCAAGGTCTCTTCGTTGACCTCGATGCCCTCGAGCGTGCGACGGTTCAGGGAGATGACCTCGTCGGTGATCACGACGGCCTCGCCGGCGCCGGTGAGCCCGAAGTCGAGATAGCCGATATCGTGATTTAGGTTCGAGCCGGCCTGCATGGAGAGCAGGGTGAGCTCGGCGATGTCGACACCGGCATTGGCGTCGACGCACTGCGAGTCACTGGTGCCGGCGTAGCCCCAGTTGGGGATGTCCATCCACTTCGCCATCTCAGTGATACCGAGGTACGTGGTGTAGTACTCGGCGGAGTTGTACAGCGCCTGCACCGTGTTCATGTCGAGCTTGACCGGGCCCATACCGGTGAGCAGCGGCGAGCCGGGCCTGCGAAGCTGGTGGATGACCACGCCGAAGAGCGACTCGGCGACCGCCTGCACGATGTGCCCGGCGTGGGTGATCGGCGCGGTGGCGCCGGCGATCGGCGCCGGCGAGTAGATGAGCGGGATGCCCCAGTCGGCGCAGAAGAGGAGCTTGTCGAGGACCTCGGCGGCGTGCTGCAGCGGGCTGACCGGCTCGCCGTACTGGATGAAGTACGGCTTGGCGCGCAGCTCCTCGGCGCCGCCGCGGAACTCGCAGGCGATCTTCCACATGACTTCGAGATCGTCGACGCCGGCTGCGGTCATGACCATCGGCTTGGTGGTGTTGCTCACCATGGCGCGGAAGCTCTCGAGGTAGGACGCGTAGGCGTCGACGTCGTGCGGATGGGCGGCGGACATGATGAAGTCGATGTTGGGGAGGCCGTCGCACAGGTGAGCCATGCGGCCGATATCGGCGAGCACGCTCTGGCGACGCTCTCTGGTCTCGAAGTCGTAGATGCTCATGAGGTCCGAGCCCGTCCCGAAGTACGAGTTGGTGCCGCCGAGCTGCATGGCGAGCTCGCCGTTACGGTCGTACACGTGGATCATCGCCGGAATGGTGTCCCGGGCTGCGGCGACGGCATCGCGTGGGATCTTGACGACGTCGTTGGCCGCGACCGTGGCACCGGCGCCGTTCACGAGGATGTCGCGGGCTTCGGCGTGCGGCAAGGTCATGCCGATCTCGGCGATGATCGTGAGCGCAGCGTCGTAGATCATCTGGCACTTCTCATCCGAGAGAAGCGTCAAGCGGCTGTTGAGCACAGAGGTGGGCAGGTCTTTCATCGTCTTGTCTCCTCCAGAGATCAGTTGTAGCTCTCGATGAACGCCTTGAGCTTGCCGAGGCCTTCTTGTATCTGCGCGGTGCTCACGCCCGAGTAGGCGAGGCGCAAGTAGTACTGGTCCTCGCCCTCAAGGGCGTGGCCGAAGTGGAGCCGCGTGCAGAACGACACGCCGGTACCGTCGAGGACGAGGCGGCGGAAGCTCTCGTGGCCGGCGCAGCCCGTGCTCTTCACCGCCCCCGTGACATTGGGGTACAGGTAGAACGTGGTCTCGGGCGTGAGGCAGTGGATGCCCGGCGTCGCGTTGAGGATCTCGAGAGCCACGTCGCGACGACCCCTGAGGGTAGCCATCATCTCGCGGGGGCCGCTCTGGTCCTCGGTGAGCGCCGCCACAGCGCCATACTGCACGAAGTGGTTGGGGCACGACTCGATGTTGACGTTGAGCGTCGTGATGACGTCGATGATGGGCTTGGGGCCGATCGCGGCGCCCAGGCGCCAGCCGGTCATGGCGTACTTCTTCGAGAAGGTGTAGAGGATGACGCAGCGCTCCTGCATGCCGGGCAGGCTGGCCAGCGAGCGGCTCTTGCCGGCGAAACGCACGTCGAAGTAGGCCTCGTCGGCGAGCACGAGAAGGTCGTGCTCGCGGACGAGCTCCGCGAGCCGCTCGAGCTCCTCGGGGGTGCACTCGGCGGCCGTGGGGTTGTGCAGGTCGTTGAGGATGAGGAGGCGGGTGCGCGGGGTGATCGCTCGCTCAATGCCTTCGAGGTCGAGGCGAAAGCCGTCGCTCTCTTCAAGATAGGCGTACGGCACGGCGACACCGCCGAGGAACTCGATCATGGAGCCGTAGATGGGGAAGCCCGGATTCGGGTAGAGCACCTCGTCGCCGGGGTCCATGAGAGCGAGCAGGAACTTGGCGATCACCGGCTTGCCGCCGGGCTGCACGGCGACGTTCTCCGCCGCGTAGGCGAGGCCGCGCGCGCCACCGACGTCCGCGGCCAGGGCCTCGCGCAGCTGCGGGATGCCGGCGTTGGGGCAGTAGGTGGTCTTGCCGGCGCGGATCGCCGCCAGCGACGCCTGGACGATGTTCTCCGGCGTCGCGAGGTTGAGGTCGCCGAGGTGGAACGGATAGATCGTCTTGCCCTCGGCGGCCAGCGCCGCGGCCTCGGCCGAGACGGCGAAGACCGTCTCGGTGCCGAGGTGCGCGACGCGCTGTGCGAAGGCCGCGTCGCTGGTGGGAGCGCCGTGGCTCATGCTTTGGAGTACGCGGCGAACTTCTCGAGCTCGCCGTCCAGCATGTGGTAGCAGTGCGCCTCCTCGGGGAAGGCCGCGGCGCGCACGTCCCTCACGTACTCGCTGAGCGCCGCCGTGGAGATGCCGGCGAGGTCGGCGTACTTCTTCACGAACTTGGGGGTGAAGGCCTGGAAGGTGCCGAGCACGTCGCTGACGATGAGCAGCTGTCCGTCGACCTCCGCCCCGGCGCCGATGCCGAGCACCGGGATCGGCAGCTCGTCGCGGATGAAGGCGGCGACCTCGGGGGGCACGGCCTCGACGAGGAGCAGCTGGACGCCCGCCTCGTAGAGGGCACGGGCGTCTTCGACCACCAGCTTGGCACTTTCGAGGGTGCGCCCCTGCGCCTTGTGGCCGCCGAGCTGCCCGGAGCTCTGCGGGGTGAGGCCGATGTGGCCGCAGACCACGATGCCGGCGTCGAGGATCGCCTTGACGCGGGTGATCACGCTGACGCCGCCTTCGAGCTTGATGGCGTCGACGGCGGCCTCCTTGAGAAAGCGCCCGGCGTTACGCACGGCTTCCTCATCGGATATCTGATAGCTCATGAAGGGCATGTCGCCGACGACGAAGGTGCCCGGGGCGCCGCGGCGCACGGCCTCTGAGTGCACGATGCACTGGTCCATGGTCACGGGCACCGTGCCGGGGTAGCCGTAGACGCACATGCCGAGCGAGTCGCCGACGAGGATCATGTCGACGCCGGCGGCCTCCTCGAAGGTGGCCGTAGGGTAGTCGTAGGCGGTCAGCCAGGCGATCTTCTCGCCGGCGCGCTTCATCTCGTGCAGATCGAGAACGCCTTTCTTCGCGGGCATGGTGTGCCTCCTGGGGGCGGTGGGGGTCAGACGGCCCGCGACTGCGGCGCCGATGCGTTGCTACGCTTCGAGGACGTTCGGCCAGCCTTCGCCGAAAACCGATTCCGCCAAGATCAACATAGTCTCGAGGTTCATGACGCCGGGGATCCGCGCGATATCGACCCTGATCAGCTGGCCAAGGTGGTCGAGATCGCGCAGAGCCAGCTCCACGACCATGTCGAATTGGCCGGTCACGTGATAGCAGGCGCGTACGCCGGGCACGTTCTTGATGCCCTTTTCGAACTCCATGATCGAGCGCTCGCTGTGCTCCCTGAGCCGGGCGACGACGAAGGCGCGGACGGTGATCCCCAGCACCGCGGGATCAATGATGGCGCGATAGCCACGGATGGCGCCGCTGCGCTCCAGGCGCCGCACGCGACCGAGCATCGCCGAGGGCGACAGATCAAGGGAGCGCGCCAGCGCGAGATTCGACTTGCGTCCATCGGCCTGCAGGGCCAGCAGGACTTCACGATCGAGGGAGTCCATGGCTTCCTTCCACCGACGAGGTCAGACAGCCGCAGTATTCAGCGAAATGTTCTCTGAGTCAAGACGAACGTCGTAGGCCAGCCCGAGCATGGCGTGCTGCTTGTAGGGTAGCGAGTACCGGCCGGGGATGGCGCGCCGCACGGCCTCCATACAGCCGTCGGCGAACAGACGGGCCGACTCCGCATTCGCCGGTCGGCCCTCCAGAAGCTCTTCGAGGCGAGCATCCCGGAAGGCGAACTCGCCGACCGCCCCCAGAGCGACCCTGACTCCGGACACGATGCAGGCGCCGGCGTCGTACTTGACGATGAGCGCAATGCTCAGCCTGGCGACGGTCACGGTGGACCGCGAGCCGATCTTGGCGAACGTGGTGCGCTGGTCCGCACCGAGCGCCGCGAAGCTGACCTCGGTGATCGCCTCGTCGGGCGCCAGGCTGGTACGACCCGAGCCGACGAGGATCTGCGCCAACGGCCGCGTTGCGCTCCGGCCGCCCCCGTCGACGGTCCGCACGTCGGCGCCGAGAGCAACGAGCGCGGTGACGGTGTCGGCACACGGCGACGCGTTGGCGATGTTGCCGCCCACCGTGGCGACGTTGCGGATCTGCGCCGAGCCCACCTGGGCGGCGGCCTCGGCGAGACAGCGCGCGTGGCGCCGCAGCAGCGGATCGGCCTGCAGCTCGGCGAACGTCGTCAGCGCGCCGACGCGCAGCATCCCGTCCTCGAGGCGCACGTAGTCCAGCTCGCGCACGCCCGTGAGGTCGATGAGCAGATCCGGCTCCCAGTGGTCCTGATGCATGCTGCGGATCAGGTCCGTGCCGCCGGCCAGTAGCCGGCTGCTCGGGGTCGCGCGCTGCAGGGCGGCCGTCAGCTCCTGCATGCCGCCCGGCGTCAGCAGTTCCGCGTGCGGCATCAGACGGCCCTCCCGTCACCGGCGGGCGTCGGCGGCGTCGACAGTGACTCCGCCGGCTGCTCGCTCGCCGCCCGGACCGCGGCGACGATGGTCGCGTAGCCGGTACAGCGGCACAGGTTACCGGCCAGGGCCAGGCGAATGGCCTCTTCCGTGGGATGCGGGTCGGCCATCAGCAGCGCCTTGGCCGACATCAGCATGCCCGGCGTGCAGAAGCCGCATTGCACGGCGCCGTGCTCGATGAACATACGCTGCAGAAGGTCGAGCCCGTCGTCGTCGGCCAGGCCCTCCACGGTGAGCACGTTCTTGCCTCGCGCCTGCACGGCGAGCAACAGACAGGAATTCACGGCTTTGTCGTCCACGATGACCGTACAGGCGCCGCACTCGCCCTCCGAGCAGCCCTCCTTGACGCCCGTCAGCCCGAGCTGCAGGCGCAGCACGTCGATGAGGCGCGCCGTGGGTCGTACGTCCAGCTCGTGTTCC
>JAPLCL010000320.1 GCA_026392265.1 Actinomycetota bacterium | reverse complement strand
GCGGTCCTGCCGGCAAGAAGCGCCGGGTCATCATCGACGCCGGCGCCTCGCGCCGCGGCGGTGGCCCGCAGGGCGGCCGCGGCCGGCGCGGTGGTCGCGGCCGCGGTCGTGAGCGCGACGAGACGCCGGTCGCGCCCGTGGTGCCCACCGGCCTCGTCAAGGTCCCGTCGGGCTCCACCGTGAAAGATATCTCGCAGCTGATGGGCGTGCCGACGCCCGAGCTGATCAAGACGCTGATGGGCTACGGTGAGATGGTCACCATCACGCAGACACTCAGCGACGAGGCCATCGAGGTTCTCGCCACCGACTTCAATCGCGAGGTCGAGATCACCCACGCCGCCGACGAAGAGGCCGAGCTCGAGGCCGAGGCCGTCGACGACCCCAAGGATCTCAAGCCCCGCGCCGCCGTCATCACCGTGATGGGCCACGTCGACCACGGCAAGACAAGCTTGCTCGACGCGGTCCGTGACACCGCCGTAGCGGCCGGAGAGGCCGGCGGGATCACGCAGCATATCGGCGCCTATCAGGTGCAGCACAAGGGCCAGCTCGTGACCTTCATCGACACGCCCGGCCATGCGGCGTTCACGGCCATGCGCGCTCGCGGGGCCAAGGTCACCGACATCGCTGCCATCGTGGTGGCCGCCGACGACGGCGTGATGCCCCAGACTGTGGAGGCCATCGACCATGCCAAGGCCGCCGGCGTCCCCGTGGTCATCGTGGTCAACAAGATCGACAAGCCCGAGGCCAATGTGGATCGGCTCAAGCAGCAGCTCAGCGAGCACGGCATCATCCCGGAGGACTGGGGTGGCGACACCGTGTTCGTCGAGGCTAGCGCCAAGAAGCGCATCGGCCTCGACAACTTCCTCGACCTGCTGCTTCTTGTCGCCGAGGTCACCGACCTGAGGGCCAACATCGACGCTCCGGCCAGCGGCTTCGTCATCGAGTCGCGCATCGACCCCGGCCGCGGCGTCGTCGCCACCATCCTCGTCAGCCGCGGCACGCTGCACGTGGGCGACGCGGTCGTCGCCGGCGAGGCCAGCGGCCGCGTGCGCGCGATGCGCGACTTCAAGGGCGACCCGCTCAAGAGCGGCGGCCCGTCCACACCGGTCGAGATCATCGGCTTCGACGAGCTTCCCGTGGCCGGCGAGTTCTGCCGCGTGGTCAAGGACGAGCGTATGGCGCGCTCCCTCGCCCACCGGCGCGCCAACCGCCTCAAGACCGAGGCGCTCGCCAAGCAACGCGCGCTCACCCTCGACGACATCTTCGCGCGCATCGCCGCGGGCAAGGTGCTCGACCTCAACCTCGTGGTCAAGGCCGACGTGCAGGGCAGCCTCGAGGCGCTCAGCGACGCGCTCCTCAAGATCCAGCACCCCGAAGTCAAGGTGCGGGTCATCCACTCGGGCGTGGGCGGCATCAACGAAAACGACGTCATGCTGGCCAGCGCCTCAACGGCCATCATCATCGGCTTCAACGTGAGGCCGAGTCCTCCGGCCACCACGCTCGCCGAGACCGAGGGCGTCGACGTGCGCACCTACAAGGTCATCTACAAGGTCACCGAGGACATCACGGCGGCCCTGGTCGGCATGCTCAAGCCCACCATCGAAGAGGTCGTGCTCGGGCAGGCCGAGGTCCGCACCACGTTCAAAGCCTCCAAGCTGGGCACTATCGCCGGCTGTATGGTCACGCACGGCACGATCACCCGCAACGCGAGTGTTCGCGTGCTGCGCAGCGACGTCATCGTCCACGACGGTAAGATGGGCTCCCTCAAGCGTTTCGCCGAAGACGCCCGCGAGGTGGCCGAAGGGTTCGAATGCGGCATCCTGGTCGACGGCTACAACGACCTCAAGGAAGGCGACGTGCTGGAGGCGTACGAGACTCGTGAAGTCGCGCGTGAGGCCTGACGCCTGCATCGGTGTCCTGCTCGCGGAGCTGCACTTCCCGGTCAGCCGTTCGCTCAAGGAGAAGCGTGCGCCACTGGCCTCGCTGCGCGACGTGGTGCACGGCCGCTTTCTCGCTTCGTTCAGCGAGGTGGGGCTGCTGGACGTGTGGCAGCGGGCGCGCGTGCTCATCGTCCTCGCTGCCTCTTCGCTGCAGCAGGCGCGCGAACGTTTGGACGACATCGACCGCTACCTCCATGGTCAGGACTTCGAGGTGGCGCGCGTGCTCATCAAGACAACGGACACGGTGGACACCCTGTGGGACATCGGCTCTTAAGGATCAACGCAAGCATCAAGGAGACCTTGTCTTCGGTCATAACGGCTGAAGGTCTCAAGGACCCGCGCGTGGGGTTCGTGACGGTCACGGGCGTGGAGACCTCGCCCGACCAGCGTTACGCCAAGGTCTACGTCAGCGTGCTCGGCAAGCCGGCGGAGCGCGAGGCGACGATGAACGCGCTGGACAAGTCGAAGGGGTTTCTACAAGCGCGTATCAACGCGTCGCTGCACATGAAGCGCACGCCGCAGCTGGAGTTCATCTACGACAGCACGCTCGACAACGCCCTGCACATAGAGAAGCTCATGAAGCGCGAAGAGGAAGTCCTCGGCACTGAGGCCCCGGAGATCTTCGTCGACGGCGAGACCGACGAAGGGGACACCGAGCACGGGCAAGAGGGGCCGGCGTGAAAGCTCTGCCCGCCGACCTGGCCGCGGTGTGCCGGCGTATGAAGACCGAGCGCAGTGTCGGGCTGGCAGTGCACGAACGGCCCGACACGGACGCGCTCGCCGCCGCCGCCGGCATGCTCGACCTCTTTGCGCAGCTCGGCGTCGAGGCCCGTCTACACGTCGACCGCGACGAGGTCCTGCCGCTCGAGGAGCTGCTCCTGCCGTTGGGCACGGTGACCCGCGGCCTGCCGCCCGCCCGCCAGCCCCTGTACGCGCTGGACTGCGGCAGCCTCGAGCGACTGGCGCTGCCGCTCACGTCCTGGGGCGGGCTCGTGGTCAACATCGATCATCATCACGACAACACGCGCTTCGGCGACTTGGTCTACGTGCGCGGGGAGGCGAGTAGCACCAGCGAACTGGTCTGCGACATCGCCCGCGCGCTCGGCCTGCGGCCTTCTCAGCAGTCTGCGGAGGCCCTGTTCGCCGGCATCTCGTTCGATACCGGCCACTTTCGCCACGACAGCACCTCCGCCGCCACCTTCGCAACGGCGGCGTGGCTCACGGAGCTCGGCGTCGGGGTGACCCGGGTGTTCTCGATGCTGTACGAGCAGGGTTCGCTGGAAGCACTGCATCTTTGGGCGCGCGCCATCGCCGGCGCCCAGGCGGTGGCCTGCAGACACGCTCTCGTCGCCACGCTGACGCTCGCCGACTACGCCGCGGTCGGCGCCGCCGAAGAAGAGACGGAGGGCATCGTGGACAGCCTGCGCAGCATCGCCGGCGTGGAGGTCGCGGCCCTCGTCAAGGAACAGAGTCGCGGGCCCCGCGTGCGCGCGAGCCTGCGCTCGAACGGCCACGACGTCAGCGCGATCGCCGCCCTCAAGGGCGGCGGCGGTCATCGCCTGGCCGCCGGCTTCTCCAGCGACGACGGCCCCGAGGAGGTGACCGCGTGGCTCAGTTCCGAACTCGAAAAGCGCCTCTTGACGGCGTCCTTCTGATAGACAAGCCCGAAGGTCTCACGTCACACGACGTCGTCGCGCGGGTGCGCCGGCAGCTGCGACCCTCTGTCAAGAAGGTTGGCCACGCCGGCACGCTCGACCCGTTCGCGACCGGGCTTCTCGTGGTCCTCGTCGGGCGGGCCACCAAGCTGGCGCGCTTCTTCGTCGACCTGCCCAAGGAATACGAGTGCACCCTGAGGTTCGGCGTGCGCTCCGCTACCGGTGATCTCACCGGCGATCTCTCGGAGACCAACGCGACGACGACGCGCGAGGCTGTCGAGGCCGTGCTGCCGGACTTTCTCGGCGTCGTCAGCCAGCAGGTGCCCATGACCTCCGCCGTCAAGGTGGACGGGGAACGCCTGTACAAGAAGGCGCACCGTGGAGAGGTCGTGGAGACGCCGGTCAAACACGTGCGCATCGAGGCGATCGACGTGCTTGACTTCGACGATGCCGCGCAGTCCATGCGCTGCCGCGTGGCCTGCAGCAAGGGTACGTACGTGCGCCAGCTCGCCATCGACATCGGCGAGGCCGTGGGCGCCGGAGCGCATCTCGTGCAGCTCGCGCGCACGGCGACCGGCGACCTGCGCCTCGAGGATGCCCAGACGCTGGCGGGCTTCGAGGACGCGGTTGCTCTGCGCGACGAAGGGGACGAGCACATCCCCGGCCTCGTGAACCCGGCGACGGCCCTGCAGTTCATGCCCGGCATAGAGCTCTCGGCGGCGCAGGTCACGGCGGTGCGCAATGGCGCCCGCCTGCCCGGTGGACCGCCCGAGCCTGTGCGGCTCACGTATCGCGGCGAGCTCATCGCGATCTACGGGCCGGCCGAGGAAGGGCACGCACTCAAGCTGCTCGTCAAGATCTGATGCGGGTCGTCACCGATCTGGCCGATCTCGAGCGTTGTCCGCGAGCGCTGGCGATCGGCACGTTCGACGGCGTTCACGTGGGTCACCGCGCGGTGATCGGTCAGGCCGTCGCCGTGGCCGCGGAACGCGGCCTCCTCGGCTCGGTGGTGACCTTCGACCGGCACCCGCTGGCCGTCGTGGATCCGTCGCATGCGCCGCGCCTGCTCACTCCGCTCATCGAGAAGATCCGTCTCATCGAAGAGCTGGGCCCCGAGGAGCTCGTGCTCCTGCCGTTCGACGAGGGGCTCGCGGCGCTCACGCCGGCCGAGTTCTGCGACCAGGTGCTCGCCGGAGCACTCCAGGCGCGCACGGTGGTCGTCGGCGAGAACTTCAACTTCGGCGCCGGCGGCGCCGGCGACGCGGCGCAGCTGCGCGCCTGCGGCGCCGCGCGCGGCTTTGACACAGTAGTCGTGCGCCTTGTCACCGAGCACGGCAAGACCATCAGCTCTACGCGCATCCGCCGTCTGCTCAGCCACGGTGAGCTCGAAGAGGTCCGCGAGATCCTCGGCCGCCCGCCGTCGGCGGCCGGCCTCGTCGTCCCCGGCGTCCAGCGCGGCCGCACCTTGGGCGTACCGACCGCCAACATCGACGTCGAGGCGGGCACGATCTTCCCCGGTCGCGGCGTCTACGCCGCCCGCGTGCTCGTTGACGACGTCTGGTACCGGGCGGCCGTCAACATCGGCCACAACCCGACCTTCCGCAGCAAGGCCGTCGAGACGACGCATGTCACCGTCGAAGCATTTCTGCTCGGCTTCAGCGGCGACATCTACGAGCGCCCCATCCGCGTCGACTTCCTTCACAAGATCCGCGACGAGCACCGCTTCGAGACCGTCGCCGAGCTCGTCGTCCAGATGCGTCGCGACATCGCCGCGACGGCCGACCTCGAAGACCCTGCGTTCGCAGACGTCGGCCTCGCGGCGCCGGCCGCCCTCTGAACCGCGCCCCGGTTTCTCCGGCGCCGTTGCCTGTGCTACCCTAGCGCGACCGATTTCTCGGTTGCGGGTCGCCAACCCGCTACTGGGTTCCCGGATACTCCTGTGAGGGAGGTGAACACCATGGCAGTCACCAAAGAAGTCAAAGAGACGATCATCGCCAAGCACGCCAAGCACGAGGGCGACACCGGCTCCCCCGAGGTCCAGATCGCGATCCTCACGGCGCGCATCGCGACTCTCACCGACCACCTCAAGACTCACAAGAAGGACCACCACAGCCGGCGCGGCCTCCTTAAGATGGTCGGCCAGCGCCGTCGCCTCCTCAACTATCTGCAGGCGCGCGACCTCGAGCGTTACCGCGCGCTGGTCAAGGAGCTCGAGCTCCGCAAGTAATCCACTCACACGGCGTACAGAGCGCCTACCCAGTCGTCACGTGCACATGAGTCACGGACGAGAGAGAACCCGCGCGCAATGGGGCGCCGGGTCATCAGGAAGACGAAGGAAGAGATGACTACAGTAGAAGTAGAAGTCGGGGGCAAGAAGATCACCCTCGAGACCGGGCGTCTGGCCAAGCAGGCCAACGGATCAGTCCTGGTGCGCTGCGGCGACACGATGGTACTGGTCGCCGCCACAGGGCGCACCTCGGGACGCGAGGGCCAGGATTTTCTCCCGCTCACGGTCGACGTCGAGGAGCGGCACTATGCCGCCGGCAAGATCCCCGGCGGCTTCATCAAGCGCGAGTCGCGGCCCAGCGACAAGGCCACCCTCGCGGCGCGCCAGATCGACCGGCCCATCCGGCCGCTGTTCCCAAAGGGGTACATGAACGAAGTCCACGTGGTGGCCACCGTGCTGTCCGTAGACCTCGAGAACAACTACGACGTACTCGCCACGCTGGGCGCCTCGGCGGCCCTTGGCCTCAGCGAGATCCCGTTCCTCGGCCCCATCGGGTCCGTGCGCGTCGGGCGCATCGAGGACGAGTTCGTGATCAACCCCACCCTCACCGAGATCCAGGATGAATCCGAGCTTGACCTCGTGGTCACCGGCACCAAGGACGCCATCGTCATGGTGGAGGCCGGCGCGAATCAGGTCTCCGAGGCGGTCGTGGTCGAGGCGCTGCGCCTGGCCCACGACGAGATCAAGAAGCTCATCGACGTGCAGCTTGAACTGCAGCGCCAGTGTGCCAAGCCCAAGTGGGATTCGCCGGAGTGGACGGTCGACGAGGGCATCCTCGCCGAGGTCCGCAGCCAGTATGGCGCCGCTCTTGACGCCGCTACGCAGGTCGCCGACAAGAAGGAACGCCAGGACGCCACCTCGGAGGTCAAGAAGGCCGCCGTCGAGGCTCTCCTCACCGAGGATTCATCGGACGAGCGCGTGACGCACGTCAAGCGCGCGCTCGGCAAGGTCGAGAGAGACCTCGTGCGCGATCGTATCGCCGTGCAGAAGCGCCGCCCCGACGGCCGTAGCACCGACGAGGTCCGCAAGATCACCTGCGAGGTCGGCGTGGTGCCGCGCGTACACGGTAGCGCCCTCTTCACGCGCGGCGAGACGCAGGCCCTGAGCATTCTTACGCTGGGTGGTACCGGCGAGTTCCAGCGCATCGACGGCCTCGGCATCGAGGACAAGAAGCGCTACATCCACCACTACAACTTCCCGCCGTACTCGGTGGGCGAGACCGGCTTCATGCGCGGCCCCAAGCGCCGCGACATCGGTCACGGCGCCCTCGCCGAACGTGCCCTTGTACCGGTGCTTCCTAACGAGCTCGACTTCCCCTACACGACACGTATCGTCTCGGAGATCCTCGAGAGCAACGGCTCGTCGTCGATGGCCAGCGTGTGTGGTTCCACGCTCGCGCTCATGGACGCCGGCGTGCAGATCAAGGCGCCCGTCGCGGGCACCGCCATGGGGCTCATCAAAGAGGGTGACGCCTATGTCATCCTCACCGACATCGCCGGCGTCGAAGACCACCTCGGCGATATGGACTTCAAGGTCGCCGGCACCGCCGACGGTATCACGGCGCTGCAGATGGACATCAAGATCACCGGCGTCACCTTCGAGATCCTCACCGAGGCGCTCGAGCAGGCGCGCA
>JAPLCL010000082.1 GCA_026392265.1 Actinomycetota bacterium | reverse complement strand
ACGGCGAGGAAGCCGATGATGCGCTCCGGCGTGGTGTTGGCGCGACCCAGCGCCACCATGGCGCCCACGACGACGATGCCGTGCACGAAGTTGGAGCCGCTCATCAGCGGGGTGTGCAGGATCACCGGCACCTTGGAGATGATCTCGTAGCCGGTGAAGGCCGCAAGCAGGAAGATGTAGATCGCGGCGAAACCCGTGATCATGGCGCGCCTCCTTCGACGAGCGTGCGCACCGCGTCGTTGACGATCGCGCCGTCGCGGGTGAGCACGCTGCCGCTGAGGATCTCGTCGTCCCAGTCGAGCACCAGCTCGCCCTCCTTGATGAACGGCGTGAGGAAGTGCATGAGGTTGCGCGCGTACTGGTCGCTGGCGTGCACCGGCAGCATGCCGGGGATGTTGAGCGGCCCGTAGATGAACACACCGTTGGGGTGGTTGTACTGCTCGCCGGGCCGGGTGAGCTCGCAGTTGCCGCCGCCTTCGGCGGCCATGTCGATGATCACCGCACCCGGCTTCATTCTCTCGACGACGTCGGCACTGATCAGCTTGGGCGACGGCCGGCCGGGGATGGCCGCCGTCGTGATCACCGCATCGGCCTCGATGATGTGCTGGTCGACGATCTCCTTAGCCTTGGCCTTCTCCTCGTCGGTGAGCTCGCGGGCGTAGCCGTCCTTGACCTCGGCGTCGATGCCGGTATCGATGAAGCGTCCACCGAGCGACTGCACCTGTTCGCGCGTCACGGCGCGCACGTCGTAGGCTTCTACGACCGCCCCGAGGCGCCGCGCCGTGGCGATGGCCTGCAGCCCCGCGACGCCCACGCCGAGGATGAGCACCTTGGCCGGCCGCAGGGTCCCGGCGGGCGTCGTCAACATGGGGAAGTAGCGGCCGGCCATGCACGCCGACATGAGCACGGCCTTGTAACCCGCGATCGAGGCCTGCGAGGTGAGTGCGTCCATGGCCTGGGCGCGGCTGATGCGGGGGAGCAGTTCCAGGGCGAAGCTCGTGACCTGGCGGTCGCGCAGCGCCCTGATGGCGTCGAACGCCTTGTAGGGCTGCAGAAGGCCGACCACGACAGAACCCTCGTGCAGCAACTCGGCTTCGGCCGGAGAAGGCGGGTCCACTTTGAGCACGACCTCCGCGGCGTAGACTTCGGCGGAGGTCTCCACCACGGTTGCCGCCGTGAAGTCCTCGTCGCGAAGATGGCTGAGCTGGCCGGCGCGGCGCTCGATCAGCACCTCCGCCCCAAGAGCCTGGTACTTCTCGGCCACGGCGGGCACCAGGGCCACCCGGGTCTCGCCCGTCGCGGTCTCCTTGGGCACGCCTATTCGAACGGCCATCGCTCCTCCAGCGTCAGAAAGGCCCCGGCAGGGGCTCCACGTTTGGGTTCCCATGCGGGACGCGGCGAAAACCTCGCGCGGCCAGTGAAAACGGGAGCCGCGCTGCGCGAACGGGCGCTGCGTAAGTGCCGGGCGGGAAGGCCGTCAGGCCGGCAGCCGGCGCACGGCCACAGACACCGAACCGACGCCGACGTGCGTGGTGAGCACGGCGCCGGCGCGCACCACCGGAACCTCGCCGCCAAGGCGCTCGGCGAGGCGGGCGGCGACAAAGTCGGCGCCCGCCTGGTCGCCGCTGTGCACGACCATGGCCCGGGCAGGCGCGCCGGCAGCGAACCTTACGGCGCGCTTGATGATGGCGTCGAGGGCGCGGTCGAAACCGAGCGCCGCGCCCCCCTTCCCCGCCTTGCCCGTCTCGTCGAAGACGATGATGGGGGCCAGATGAAGGCGCTTCAAGGTGCGCGCCATGCTGGGACTCACGCGCCCGCCGCGGACCGCGAAATCGAGGGAAGCGACCGTGCCGAAAAGGCGGATCTCGCGCTTCGCTCTCTCGGCCGCCGCGACCACCTCGTCCAGACCGGCGCCGGCGGCGATGGCCTCGCCGGCGGCCTCGAGCAGAAGGCCGGCGCCCACCGAGACCGCGCAGGAGTCGATCACCCTGATGCGCGCCGGATCGACCTCGCGGGCCGCTGCCTGGGCGGACTGCACGGTGCCCGACATCGCCGCGGCGATGTGCACCGACACGATGCCCTCGCGGTACTCCAGCAGGCGCCGGTAGGTCTGCACGAAATCGGCCTCCGCGGGCTGCGAGGAGCGCGGCACGCCCGTACCGCTGGTGACGCGGTGGATGAAGCCGTCGAGCGTGATGTCGACGCCGTCGAGGTATGACTCGTCGCCGAGCGTCAGGGTGAGCGGCACGGCTACGACGCCGAGGCGGAAAGCCGTGTCCTCGGGAAGGTCGGTGGTGGAGTCGGTGACCAGGGCGATGGTGGACTCGCGCCCCGCCAGCTGCTGCAGCACCATGTCGTCGATCTTGCTGTGCTCGATAGCGCCCAGCGCGGCCACCGTGGCGAGGAACTTCTGCGGCTCGTTGGTGTGGATGTGCACGCGCAGCCGCCGCTCGCCGCCGGCCACGACCAGTGACTCGCCGAGCCCCAGCACGGCGGCCATCACGGCGTCGCGCGACAGCGGCACCTCGCGCGGTGTGAGCAGCGCCTCGGTGCAGTAGCGAAAGCGCTCGTCGATCTCGTCGTGTTCGAGGGCGAACGGCGGCAGCCCGTGCGGTGGTGCCTCGATGGGCACCCAGGCCGTATCGCGGCCGCGCAGCGACTCGATGATGCCCTCGAGGAAGTAGACGAAGCCTTGGCCACCCGCGTCGACCACGTGGCTGCGCGCCAGCACCTCGAGCTGGTGCGGCGTGTTGGCGAGCGCCTCGCGGGCGGCAACGAGGCCGCCGTGCATCATCTCGGTGAAGTCCTCCTCGCCGGAACGCCGGCCCAGCTCGTGCGACCACGCCTTGAGTACGGAGAGGATGGTGCCCTCGCGAGGGTCCTGAAGGGCCGTGTAGGCCGATTCCGTGCCCAGGCGGGCCGCATCGGCGAACTGCGGGCCGTCCACCTGGCTGCGGCGCTCCATGCCGCCGGCGAGGCCGTGCAGAAACTGCGCGAAGATGGCGCCGGAGTTGCCGCGGGCGCCGTCGAGGGCGCCGTCGGCGGCCACGCGCGCGGCGGCGCCCACGCCGTCGGGTGAGGCGCTGCCGAGCCGCGCCGCCGCCGCCTTGAGAGTCGCGGCCAGATTGGCGCCGGTGTCGGCGTCGCGCACCGGGAACACGTTGATGCGGTTGAGGCTCTCCTGCTCGCGCACCACGGCAAGAGCTCCGGCGCGAAGCACACGCGAAAAAGCCTGACCGTTCAGCGTGCGTACCATGCCCTGAAGTCACCCTCCGTGTCGGGAGCCTTACCGCGGGAAGTCTGCGCTTGGTAACGGAGCCTCAGGCGGGCGCCGGGCCCACCTTCTTGATGGCCTTACGCGCCGCCTCGACGACGGCCTTGTCGGGGTCGCCGAGAGCCTTGCGCAGCGTCTCGGACGCGGCGGGGTCGCCGATCTTGCCCAAGGCGTCGACGATGATCATACGCAGGAGCGGGTCGGGGTTGTGCATCGCCACGCAGAGCGGCTTCACCGCGACCGGGTCGCCCATGATTCCCAGCACGTAGGCCGCGTCCTGGCGCCGGTGCAGGTGGCCCTGCTGGATGATGTAGATGAGCCGGTCGCGGGCGGGTTCGCCGATGATGACGAGCGCATCGCGGGCGGTGTTGAGCTGTGTCAGGTTTTTGGTCTGCAGCCGCTGGATGATCTTGTCGAGGAAACCGGTAAGAGCGCGGCGCGCGTCGGCGGCCAGGGCCGGATCCTTCTTGTACCTGGCCGCCCGCACGAGGCCGTCGATCTTGCCCATGGCCTCGAGCTTGGCGACGTTGGGAGGTCCGAACAGTGCCACAGGTGTCTCCTCGCACGTGACGGGGCGCCCCAGCGGCGCCCGCAGCACAGTCTACCGCAGGACGCGGTTGGCGACATCGAGCAAGCGCGCCGGAAGGTCGCGGAAGGCGCGCACCGGGAAGACGTCGCCGTGCCCGGCGTCGGCGAGCTGACGGCAGAGCTCCGGATTCATCTTGTAGTCCTCGGTGAGGAGCACAAAGAGGTGCGGGAAGCGGTGCGCCAGAGGCAGCGGGTCACCGCCGGCAGTGACCACTCCGTCGGTGATCAGCAGGCCGCTGCGCCGCGGGTTGCGGCCGCGTTCGAGCTCGGCGGCGCCGAGCTCCAGCGCGGCCGCGATGTTGGTGTAGCCGCGCACCGGCTGATCGAGCATACGGCGCACGACCTCGTCGGCCGGGTCGGCGACCTCGAGGTGGGTGACGGCTTCGGCGTGGTCCTCGAAGACGACCACCGACAGGTCCTCGGGCTTCAGCTTGAGCGCGAGCACGGCGGCCGCCACGGCGGCGATGGCCATGTTCTCGCCCGACATCGAGAGCGAGGTATCGACCATGAGCACGACCTGGTGGCGGCGCTCCTCGCGATGCTGCACGACCCAGTCGCCGGGCTCCGGAAACGACTTGCCGAGCACGTTCTCGAGGGTGGTCTCCAGGTCGAGCTCGCCGGCGAAGGGCTCCCGCAGCGTCTCATGCACCATCTGAGTGGCGCCGCGAAGGGGGCCGACCAGGCCGGCGGCGCGGGCCAGCACGGAGCGCGCCGCCAGCTTCTCGGCGTAGAAGCGCAGGGCGGGATTGCCGATGCGGCAGCCGTTGCGCGTGAGGTTGACGGCCACCGTCCAGCCGTCGAGGTCGGCGGGCAGCACGTTGTAGCGCTCGGCAAGCGCCACCAGCGGCGCCTGCTCGGCGACCATGTCGCGCTGATAGGCCGGCGTGCCCCGGACCTCCACGCGTCCGCGGTGCCGCAGGCGCGCCCCGCCGGGGGCGCTCAGCCTTTTGGGGAGACCGCGGCCGGGGCCAGAGCGACGTCCGGGTCTTCGCCGCGGTCGACGACCAGCGCGAAGAGCTCGTCGAGCGCCGTGGCAAAGTCGGCGTCGATGTCGTCGCGCAGATCGACGCGCGTCGTAAGGGCGGCCTCGGCGGCTCGGCGCAGGGTCTCGCGGCTCACCGGCCCGCAGGCGTCCCGGGACGCGCTCCAGAGCTGCTCGGCGATGGCCACGGTGGCGATCGCGCCGCGCACCGAGGCGCCCTTGCGGAAGCGCGGGTGCAGGCGCGTGGCGCGCGTGAGGCGCACGGCGGTGAGCACCAGGGCCTCGTCGCCGGAGCCCGTCTCGGAGGTCACGATGGCTTCCTCCTCGGCGGCCGGCTGATAGTTCAACGCGAGATGCTCGAAGCGGTCGCGCAGCGCCTCGGAGAGGTGGCCGGTGCCGACGTACTCGACGGGGTTCTGCGTGGCCACCACCTGGAAGCCCTCGGCGGCGCGCACCTCGCCGATGTGCGGTACCTGCAGAAGGCGCTCGTCGAGGGCCGGCAGGAGCACGTTCTGCACGCTCTCGGGCATGCGGTTGAGCTCGTTGATGAAGAGCACGCGGCCCTCGCGCATGGCCTCGACCAGAGGACCCGGGAAGAAGGACTCCTCGCGGTAGCCCTGCTTGAGCACGAGGGGCGGGTCGAACCAGCCGGTGAGCTTGCTCTCCGAGTAGCGGTCGTCGCCGTCGACGCGCACCGTGTCGCGGCCGAGGTGGGAGCAGACGGCGAGGGCCACGGTGGTCTTGCCCACGCCGACGGGACCCTCGAGCAGCAGGTGGCGGCCGGCGCCGAGCACCGCCAGAGCCATGGCCAGCTCAGCCTCGCGGCCGACGATGCCGTGCTCTTGCTGGATCTTCTGGATGGGGGTCATGAGTGTGTCCTTGGCGTCGGTGTCTTGTGGGGCTCGCGGCCTCTTCGACGAGCACGAGAGGATGATACGGGTCCTGTGCGCCCCGCACCACCACGGGGGCCGTGCCGCGTTCCTGCTGATCGTGAAGAGGTCGCAGCCGGCGCGCGGGATCTCTCGGCGAGATCCCCGCGCCGCCGGCCTGTCGTCACCTTAGGCCAAAGCCTCGTGGGCGCGTTCGACGACCTCCCGGACTCCTTGCACGACGTCTTGCGGCAGAGGATCGACCTCGTAGGTCTCGATGATACTTCTGACCTTCTCGTTGGCGCGTTCGAACAAGGTCTTGCTGCCGGCAGCCTGCCAAGCTTCGTAGCGCTGGCTGTCGATGAGATCGGGGAAGTGCGTCTCGGTCTTGAAGTGCTTCAGCGTGTGGGGCTCGCTGAGGAGGTCGCCCCCCGGCCCCACGCTGTCGATGACGTCAAGGGCCAGGGTCTCGTTGCTGACGCCGATGCCGCACATGAGGCGACGGGCCATCCCGATGACGTCGTTGTTGATGGTGAGGAACTCCAGCGACGACGTGGAGCCATACTCGATGTCGGCGAAGCCGTGGATATCGTGAGCCGTGGTGACGATGGGCTTCGAGGTGTTGAGGATCTGGGCCTCGAACTGATGACGGTCGAAGACCAGCGCGGCGATGTCCTGGACGATGCCCAGCGACATCACGAAGTCGAGATTCGGCAAGGCGTCGATGACCTTGCAGGCACGCTCGACGGACTCCGTGGTCGAACAAGTGCGCTCGCCGGAGTAGGGGTCGATGGTGAAGGGCGTGTCCGAGCCGGTCCCGAAGTAGGCGTTGTAGCCCTCCAGGAGCACATCCCGGGAGCCGGTACGGCTGTTGCAGAACGTGACGCTGTTGGGCACCGACTGCAGCGCCCGGCGCACGACGGCGGAGGGGATCCGCACCAGGATCCCTTCCACCCAGCAGCCCGCCTTCGCCAGAATGTCGCGGGCCTCCTCGTCGTGCACGGTGACGCCGGTCCGCTCGAGGACCTCTTGAGCCGCCAGGACGATCTCTTCGATCTGGCTGGTGGTGAGGACCCTGAACAGCGGCGAGACGCTCGCCGAGTAGGTACTTGTGATAGGCACCTGCATCCTCCTTTCCCGGTCGCCTGGGCGATCAGGCTCTTGCACAGGTCGATCGCCGCGCCGCCGTCATAGGCAAAGCCGTCCGCGCCGATCTCGTCGGCGAAGTCCTGGGTGACCGGCGCGCCGCCGACGATGACCTTGACATTGTCGCGCAGGCTCGCTTCGGCCAGCGCGTCGATCGTCGCCTTCATGGCGAGCATGGTGGTGGTGAGCACCGCCGACAGGCCCAGCACGTCCGCCCCACTGTCCTTGACCGTGCCGATCACGACCTTGCCCGCCGACGCGAGTACCTCGGGGACGAACATCTCGCCGCTCTTGAAGCGCGCGCCCACGACGCTCATGCCGCCGGTAAGCCCTTGCGTGATGGTCTCCACCGGGTCGGCCCCGGCGTCGATAGCCTTCTGCGTCAGCTTGGCCGCGCGCTCGTCGTCCCCCTCGATCACGCGGTCCGAAAATGCCTCATAGTCGTACGACATCAGTCTCTCTCCTTCGATGGTCAGTTCGCTTGGACGGCGGCTTCGCGAGCTTCCGCACGGTCGATTACAGCCTGGATCTGCGCCAGCACGTCCTCGGGGAGGCGTTCGGCCTGGTGGTTGTTGATGATGCCCTGGGTCTTCTCCTTGACGCGCTGCCCCATGGACTTGGAGCCTTCGGCCACCCAGGCGTCGTAGCGCAGACGACTGATCAGGGTCGGCGCCCAGAACTCGCGGAAATGGCTCATGGTGTGTGCGCCACCCAAGTAGTGGCCACCCGGGCCGACCCTGTCCATGACGTCGACGGCGAGCTGCTCGTCGTCGACCAGCACACCTCCAAGGATCTTCTTGACCATGCCGATGATCTCGTCGTCCATGGTCATCAGCTCGAGAGAACTCGTGGCGCCGTACTCCTGGTAGCTGCAGTCGTGGACGATGTTCGCCCCGCTGAGCCCTGCGATGAGGATGGAGAACGCGGCCTCGATGGCCATCTGCGTGTCGATGACCTTGGAATCGGTGCACCCGCCGGTGCTGAACATCGGGATACCCAGGTAGCGCGCCACGTTCGTGAGCCCCGCGGACAGCAGGCTCAGCTCGGGCGCTCCGTACGACAGGATGCTGCTCGACATCTGCATCGTCGAGATGAGCCCGCCCATGATGAACTGCGCGCCTTGGTTGACCAGCTGACAGGCGACGAGCCCGACCAGGGAGTCGGCCACGGCGATGACCAGGCTTCCCGCCATGGTCGCGGGAGCCACGCCGCCCGAGAAGGTGCAGGGGGTGTAGATCACCGGCAGCTTGACCTTGGCGGCGAAGATCGCCTTATCGATGGCCTCCGCCGAGTGACGCAGCGGGGGGCTCGACTCAGAGTAGAGGATGAGGAACGGGTTCTGCTGCAGAGCCTCGAGGCCGCCGCGGACCGCGGCGGCGATGTCTACGATGTCCTGGTACTGGTCGACGCCGAAGCCCCAGTGGATGATGGGCTTGGTGGTGTTCTCGACGAGCGCTTGGAACGCGTGCACGTCGGCCAGCGTAGCGGTGACGTCCGTGATCGTGCCGTGGTCCATGGCGTAGGAGATGTTGGGCAGGGCGTCGGCGGTGACGGCGGCGCGCAAGGTGCCCGACCTGACGGGCCGTCGCCTCTCTCCCGTGAAGGCGCTCTGCGGATCGCCCACTCCACAAGATGCGAGGGGAAACGCACGCGGTTACCCTCGACCCAGCAGCCGCCCTTCTCGAGGATCTCCAACGCTTCAGCGCTGTGGATCTCCGCGCCGGTACGCTCCAGGACTTCGAGGGCACCGTTGACGATGCTCTCGCACTGGTCCTCGCTCAGCATGCTGAACTGTGGCGACGCATTGACCTGGTTGTCGGCCCGTACCTACTGACTTCTTGACAAATCGCTCACTCTCTCTTCGTGACTCACCCGACTCGCAGGTCGGCCGTTCGTCGTTGTTGCCACGCCGAATCCGGCGTCGTGCCGGTGTCTGTCTGCCACCCGATGGCTCCGTGGCCGTGCTCGCCGTCGGGGAGATGCCGTGCCCGCCTACACCTTGAAGCCGAAGACGTAGACCATGTAGACGCCGTCCAGCGCGCCGGCGAGGAGCAGCGACCACCAGTGGAGCTTGTGCCGGAAGCGCAGCGTGAGGTAGAAGTACACCCCCGAGATGAGGGTGAGGAGGCCGCTCACGAGCCCCACCTCGTCCAGTTGCCACGTGGTGAAGATCAGGCCGATGGAGACCGGGAAGGTGCTCTGAAAGACCATTGCGCCCGTGATGTTGCCGAGCGCGAGCGTGTCCTTGCGCTGGCGGATCCAGATTACCGAGTTGACCTTCTCCGGCAGCTCGGTGGCGATGGGCGTGATCAGCAGCGACACCAGCAAGGCGCTGACGCCGACGGATACGCTCATCACCTGTACCTCGCGTCCGAAGACCGCCGCACCGACAACGATGCCGACGACCGCCGCGATCATCTGCAGATTCTGCCAGCGGGCCCTGGCGCGACCGACTGCATCCTTGCCGCCGCCCTCGACCCAGGAGAACAGGCCGGCACGGTCGCAGACGGCCGGCCGGTAGAACTCCGTGCGGCAACGCTGGATGGTGTGCTTCTGAAGGAGGTAGTTGCCCCCGGAGCCGACGGTCGCGATGGAGTCGAAGGCGAGCGTCTCGGGGCCGACCTCGAAGCCCGCCTGCAGGTGCCGGACCATCCCGCACATCTCGTCGTCGAGGACGAACTTCTCGTACGAGAAAGCGATGTAGGCGGCGAGGATGCCGGCGGCGTGCAGCAGGAAGTCGACGCCGCTGTCCACGGTCGTCTGCAGGGCCATCATCGAGTCGCAGTCGGCCTGGGCGTCGGGGTAGCTTGCGTCGGTGCGCGAACCCCGGCGCGAGACGGAACATCGTAGAAACGCGCTAACTGCGCGTGCGCGGCCGCACGCTGATATATTCCTTATGTGTTTGTTTTCACCAGGCGTCAAGACTCCCTGGCCAACTCATTTGTGAAGCGTGGTGAAAAGACGCAGGAAGCCGCGAGCGCGGCTTCTCAGATGTGGCGTCTGATCGCGTCTCCGAACTGCAGGATGTGATTGCGCATCGCCTGGTCGGCGCGCTGCTGATCCTGAGTGCTCACGGCCGCGGCGATATCGGCGAAGAACTCCTCGTGCACCTCGGCGGCCTCGAGCCTGTCGACAAGGAGGTACCACATGCGCAGGGAGTAGTCGTGCAGTCTCTTGCAGTCGGCTTCGAGCAGCGAGTTCTGGCTCGCCTGCCAGAGCAGGCCGTGCAGTCGCCGATCGATCTCCAGGATGTCGTCCTGTGAGCCGCGCGGCCGCGCCAGGCAGACGGCGACTTCTTCGAGCAGATGGCGGATGTCGTCGAGCTGCGCCGGTGTGATGCGTACCACGGCCAGCCTGGCGCTGAGGGTCTCCAGCTCGAGACGCACCTCCTCAAGCTCACGCAGCTCCGAGAGCGTGACCTCGGCGACGTACATACCGCGCCGCGGCAGCACCACGACGAGCCTCTCCACCTCGAGGCGTTTGCAGGCCTCGCGAATGGGCGTGCGCCCCAGGTGAAGCTCCGCCATCAAGGTCGCCTCGTCGATCACCGAGCCGGGCCGCATCTCGGTGGTGATGATCCTCTCCTTGAGCAGCGAGTACGCTTGATCCGCGTCGGTGAGGGACATGTGCTTCTCCGAACCCCAGTGATCCTGCCGACGGCTCCCCGAGAAACGGCCGACCTCTCAGTGATCTGATGATATATCACGGCTGGCCGGCAGTCATCCACACTGCCACGCGAGCTTCCCGCTGAGTTCCACATCCTGCTCGTGCGTCCTACGGCGTGCGTCCTGAAGCGGCCCACCCGCCCGCGCGTCGGCTTCGATCTTATGGCTTTAGCTGGAGCCAGACCCTTCTGCCGGCGCCATTGAGGGCTCGGCGGGGACATACGTCTGCTCCGAGCCTGACTCGAGTTCGTGGGCGTAGTCGGCTCTCACCATGCGGACAGTCGCATAGGCGAGGCAGAGCATGATGACGGTGAACGCCAGCGCCGCCACGATGGACGCGGTCTGCAGAGCGGCGAGCCCGCTCATCGCATGCAGCACGCCCGCGGAGACCGCCATGGCCACACCCCAGAGGAGCTTGGGGGCGGTCTTCGGGTCCTCACTGCCGCCGCTGGACAGCATGCCCATGACGATGGTGCACGAGTCGGCCGAGACCACGGAGAACGTGTACACGACAAAGAGCAGGACGATACCGACCACCCCGGAGAGCGGGTACTTCTCGAACATCACGAAGATGGCGCTCGAGACGTCCGCCTGGATGGCAGTGTACAGAGCGCCGCCGGTGGCCTTGTCCAGTTGCTGGGAAAGGGCGCTCGACCCGAAGATGGAGAAGAAGACCATGCTGAACAGGGTCGGGGCGAACAAGGCGGCAAGCGCGCGGCAAGGCCGCTGCGGTGGGATCGCAGGCGTCGCCATACGTACTCGCCGCGTAGGCGCGCCGGCTGATCAGACGACTCCCGACGCCTTCGACGCGGCCGAGGGCCGGTCAGAGGCCCGGCCACCCACCGCATGAAGCGGGCGGAGCCCGCCTGACGGCGGCTCCGCCCGTTCGGGTCGGGAGTCTGGAGGTGCGCGGAGCTCTGCGGCTTCGCTGGGACTGCTGTCACGCCGCCTTGCGGCGCGAGTCATCGGTCTCTGCCGCCGCTTCGTCGGGCTGACTCCGGCCGAAGGTCGAGACCGCGCCGGCGGACACGTATGCCACCTGGCGGGCGGGAGCGGCCAGACGATATCAGCACGGTCGTCCCACCCAAGATGAGGGCCATCGCCAGCAGCGATCCCCCCGAGGATGGCAAGACCGGTCGCCGCCGGGGTCGGAGCCGTGTTCAGGACGAGCGGGCCGGGCGCCGGTGCACTAAACGCGACGCGTGACGTGCCGTCAAGCCGTGCGAGTGTGGATGCGCCGGGGACGGCGGCGACGCCACTGCCGAACGCCGGCGCCGCAGGAATGGGCACGGCCACAAACGGGGCACGCGCCAGGAGCTGGTTGGTGGCCGCGACCACGGGCCCGACGGCGGCACTTTCGCCACCGTCGCCGGGGGTCGCTGCCGGCAGACTGCGCGCCGCCACAAACGGGGCACGCTGCAATTGTGTCGTCGACGTCGAGGCCACTGCGGCAGCGACGTTCGTGACCAGCACGGCAGTAGCAGGAAGCAGCACGACCCCGAACCAGCCGAGACGCCTTTCAGTGAAAGCATTCATGGGGGTCACCCCTCGTCTGTCTCTGTGACGACGCCGCTGCGCAGCCCCACCGCCACCACTCGGGGCCAAGCCGGATGCCGGCCTTCACTCATCGTCTGCCCGAGGGCGCCGAGGATAAACCTATGGCGCTAGGGCAATATACCGCCGCGACCTCGCCGGCCCCGCCGGGAGGCGAGCCCCTGGAGCGGGGGTACACTTCTGCATACGATGAAGCTCCCGCCCGATATCGGCCTGCCCACCGACGCCTGGTACCGGCTGCCGCTGGCCGCGGCGCTCGAGCGCGTCGCCGAGCGCGCCGAGCTGGCGGAGATCTACTCGGCCGATGAACACAACCTGCTCGCCGCGGCGAACCGTCGCGCGGCCGTGGCCAGCGGTCTGCAGCTCACTGTGCACGGGCCGCACGACGACCTCGAGCCGGGCGGCCCGCGCGAGCGCGACCGGCGACACGCCGTGCAGGTCCACCGGCGACATCTCGAGGCGGCCGCCGAGATCGGGGCGCTGACCTACGTGGTGCACCCCGACTACAGCGGCTGCGCCCTCCCGCGTGACCCGCGGGTCGTCGACGCGCTGCAGCGCACGTTCTCCGATCTCGAGGATCTGCAGCGCGAGCTCGGCGTGCGCATCGTCGTCGAGAACATGCCAGGGGTCGGCTTCTCTCATTTCAGCGCCCCGGGCGACCTCGACCTCGGCGAGCTAGGCCTCATCCTGGACACCGGCCACGCCGCCATCTGCGGCACGCTCGACGCGTTTCTGCGCACGCCTCATCATGAGCTGGCGCACGTGCATCTGCACGACAATCGCGGGCCCGCAGACATCGGCGACCCGCACCTGCCTCTGGGCCGCGGCATCGTGGACGCTGGGGCGGTCGTACGCGCGGCGCGGGCGTCCGGGGCGCGCATCATCCTCGAGCTGCTGAACGAGGCGGCCATCGCCGAGAGCGTCGCCTACCTCGAGCGTCGAGGGATCCTCTCGCCGAGCTGACGCGTCAGGGACCCTGCCTCGGATGCAAAGCGCTGGTCAGAACGTCCGCACGGCCCGCACGAAGCTCGCGCCGTTCTTCGAGTAGGCGTACGCGGGACTGCTCAAGTCGAAGGCCTTGGCCCACGCGGTGCCCGCATCGAACTCCGACGAGCTCCAGTAGTAGTTGGGTCCGAATCCACCGATCGCAGCCTGGTGCACGAACAGCTCGTTCAGCTCGTCCTTGCTGGGAAGATACCAGTCGAAATAGCCGCCACCGTTGTAGGCCCGTGCCCACCCCGCCGCGTAACTGGCGGCGGGCGCTCCCTGCACGGCGATGATCGTGTCGGTATTGGCGAGTCCTGTGCCCAGCGCCGTGCCTGTCGCCCCGGTGGCCACGAAGCTGCCGCCGTACCAGGGTATGCCTGTGCTTCGGTCGGCCAGCGCGGCGATCAATCCGTGCGTCTGTCCGCCCACGTAGCCCGGATCTCCACTCTGGAACAGGTAGGCGATCTTGCCGCCCTGGTACGCATCGCCGATCGCGAGAGCGACGTTGAACGTGAGGCCGGTGCTCCAGGCGCCGTTGCCGCCGGCCCCGCCGGCGCGCACCTTCCAGGTGAGATCGACGTTCTTGGGCAGCGCTGTGGCGCTCTTCCACGAGAGCTTGGTGAGGCCGGTCTTCTTGAGGACCTGCGTGGTGCCCTGGTAGACGCGCAACTCGTACTTCGCGGCGCCGCTCACCTTGCCCCACGTGAAGGTCGGCGTAGTAGTCGTGATGGTGCCCGTAGGCGTCTTGGCCGTGGGCTTGCCCGGCGTCGCGGAGGCGCCCGCCGGAGTAGCGGCGCCGACGAGTCCGCTGAGCACGAGCAGCGCCATCAGCAGCGCGGCCAGTGGGGCACGGTGCGGGCGGGTCGCTCGGGGCAAACCCGTGCGCTCTGCGAGGTCCTTGCCGTCACTTGCGTTCATGACCTCTCCTCCGGTAGCTCGCAGGCGGCGGACGCCGCCGGCACGATCAGTGCTCTTACCACTAGCGACAACGTGAATAAACATTGTCTGATATCGTGGACCGGGACCGCTCTGCGTCCTGCAGGCGGCCGATCCACGCACGCGATGGTGGCCCACGCCGGGGGTTGGGGCACACGTTGCGAAAGCGGCGGGTCGTCGAGAAAGCGGCGAGAGAACTCGAGACCCAGCCGAACCGGCGGCCCTTGGTCAACGCCGGAAGGCGAAGCCGAACCCCGGCGCTTGGGCAAGCGGTTCGAGAGGGCTGTGCGGCGCGCCTGCGTGGGCATCGCCGTGATAGTCGCGCGGGGCGACGTCGTTGGGCCCCGCGGGGTACAGCAGACTGGCCAGCGCCTGGATCTGGTCGCGGCCGATGCCGAGCTCGAACTGGCCGCCGCCGTAGAGCTCCATGCCTGCGGCCTGGGCGCGCTCGACGCAGTCCAGCAGCGCGCTGAAGCTGCCGAAGCGCGACGGCTTGATGTTGAGGTGGGCAAGCGCGAGCGGCCGTCCGCGGCCCGCGCGCCCGGCGACCGCCTCGACGTCGGCCCACGAGTGGATCGGCGCGTCGAAGCTGAAGCGCGCCTCTTCGCCGTCCAGCGCGTCGCGAGCAGGGCCGGTGAGCGCCGGATCCTCAAGGATGGCATCCGGGAAGGCATCCGCGGCCGCCCTGTACTGCAACGGATCGGGCGGGTTGTCCACCGGCGAGCCCTCGTAGAACGCCTTGAAGTCCAGCACGCGCACGCGGCCCGTGGCGGCGATGCGCGCCATCGTCTGCGCGTCCCACTCGGGTGTCGGGTCGAGCTTGAACTCGAGCGCCGGATCCACGGCCAGCCACGGGCTGATGTCGAGGCGCGTGGAGACGGCGAAACGCAGCGGCTGATACTCGCGGCCGAGCGCCGCGCCCAGCGACTGGCCCTGCTGCCGCAGGGCCAGGTCCAGCTCGGCGCTCTCGAAAGCCCAGCGCCGGTACTGCCGGAAGGCCTCCATCTGCGGCGGCTTGTCGGGGAACAGGTCCAGGCCGCCGAGGTGCCGGGAGAATCCGTCAATCGTCCACTCCCCGACCAGCGGCAGCGCCAGCGGGTACGGCTCGTGGTCCTCGGCGGCGTAGGTCACGTCTTCCCCGCGCCCCTCGTGCCCGCCGCCGCGCAGTACGACGGTCGTGGTCACGCGCAGAAAGCCGCTGGAGACGTCCAGCTCGGCGCGCTCCGTCTCGTAGCCTTCGACCTTGAGGGCGAGCCCCGCGAGCCGCGTATACAGTTCGGGCAACGGAGCGGATTGATTGCGCAGTAAAGAATCCATGGCCGGAGTCTACCCGCGGGCGCCGGCCCTCAAGCCCGCGCGGCACTCGCGGACGCTCACGCCGCCCACGCCTCGCATACGACCTCCGCCTGCGCCAGCACCAGCTGAGTGGCGTGCTCCTGCTTGTCCGGCGGATAGCCGTGCTTGCGCAGCAGGCGCTTGACCATGATCCGCATCTTCGCCCGGGCGCTCTCGCGTAGGTTCCAGTCGATGGTCGCGTTGCGTTTGACCGTCTCGACCAGCTCCTGAGCAATCAGCTTGAGTGTGGCGTCGCCAAGCACGGCGACCGCGCTGTCGTTCGTCTCCAGCGCGTCGTAGAAGGCCAGCTCGTCGTCGCTCAGGCCGAGCTCCTCCCCGCGTTGATGCGCCTCGCGCAGCTCCTTGGCCAGCCTAATCAGCTCCTCGATGACCTGGGCGGACGTGATCGCCCGGTTCTGGTACTGGATCACCGCGCTCTGCAGCATCTCCGAGAAGGCACGCGACTCGACGAGATTGCGGCGAAAGCGCATCTTGATCTCGTCGTTCAGCAGCTTCTGCAGCAGCTCGACGGCGAGGTTGCGGCGCGGCATGTCGCGCACCTCGGCAAGAAAGCGGTCGTCGAGCACGGAGATGTCGGGGCGCTCAAGCCCGGCCACAGCGAAGATGTCGACGACCTCGTCGCTCGAGACCGCCCGTGAGACGATCTGCCTGACGGCGAGGTCGAGCTCCTCATCGCTCTTCAGGCCCTCGACGGTCGTCTTCATGAGCGCCGCGCGCACGGTCTGGAAGAAGCCGACGTCGTCGCGGATGGCGAGCGCCTCGTCGCTCGGCACGGCCAGCGAGAACGCCTTGCCGAGCGCCGTCACGGCGTCCACAAAGCGCTGCTTGCCGTCCTCGAGCCCGAGGATGAACTCCTTGGCGTCGCCGATGAGCTTCAACTTCTCCTCGTGAGTGCCAGCGACCCACACCGCGGAGTACTCAAGACCGTGCAGCATGTCGCAGACGATCTCGTACTTCTCCTGCATGACGGCGATGGCTTGCGCCTGGTCGATCACCGGGTCGCCCTTGCCGCCGCCGTCAGTGTAGTCGTGGAGGGCGCGCTTGAGCTGGTCGGCGATGCCGAGGTAGTCGACGACGAGGCCGCCTTGCTTATCGCGGAACACGCGATTCACCCGGGCGATCGCCTGCATGAGCCCGTGACCGCGCATGGGTTTGTCAACGTACATCGTATGCAGACTCGGCGCGTCAAAGCCCGTGAGCCACATGTCGCGCACGATGACGATCCTGAACGGGTCCTTGGGGTCACGGAACCGATTCGCCAACGTCTCGCGGC
>JAPLCL010000352.1 GCA_026392265.1 Actinomycetota bacterium | reverse complement strand
CTCCCAGCCGGCGTACATCCACATCATCACGGCCAGACCAAGGTTCATGCTCTCGACGACGTTCTGGCCCGGCGGCATGAACGGGGAGAACACGGCGCCCGTACCGCGCATGAACGCGAGGATCGTGAAGAGCACGAAGGGGATCATGACGACGGCCTGGATCACCGTCAGCGACCAGCCCGTGAGCTGAAGACCCAGGATGTTGATGAACGTGAACACCGCCACGATGCCGACGCCGACGAACCAGCGCTGCCAGTTGGTGAGGTCGAGCTGGCTCTGGATGTAGCCGAGGGCGAGGGCAACGTAGACCGCGGAGTCGATGAACACGGAGAGGCTCCACCACCAGCCGCTCTGGAAGCTCCAGTACTCGCCCATCGCCCGACGGACCCAGCGGTACGAGCCGCCGGCCTCCGGGATCATGGAGCCCATCTCCGAGGCCACGAAGGCCATCGGCACGCTCCAGATGAACGGCAACACGACGATCATCATAAGCGTGAGACCGGGTCCGGAAGACGAGACGACGTCCTCCATGCCGAACGAGCCCGAGCAGGTGAGCGTGAACACCACGACGACCGCGGTGAACAGCCGCATCCTGACCCTCTTCAGGCCCTGGTTGCGCAGCATCTCTGTCATTCGGACCCCCCGAACAAGATTGCGCACCTTCTAGGCGAGTGCCTCCGGTGCAAGTTGCCACAAGTCGATGCCGAGCTTGTCGTTCTCGGCGTAGTCTATAGGAATATCGACGACCACAGGGCCACTGCTGTCGAGCGCCTTGGCGAGGATGGCCGGAAGGTCGCCGGCGCGCTCCACGCGCACACCGTCCACGCCAAAGGCGTGGGCCAGGCCGACGAGGTCCGGGTTGTCGAAACGCGTGCCGGCGACGTGACCGAACTTGCGCCGCTGATGCATCTCGATGAGGCCATAGCCCCCGTCGGTCCACACGAGGACGACGAAGGGCAGCCGCAGACGCTTTGCGGTCTCCAGCTCCTGCACGTTCATGAGAAAGCCGCCGTCGCCGGTGATGCACACGACCTTGCCGCGGCCGCGGCCCACGAGGGCGGCGGCCATGGCCGCCGGCAGCCCGAAGCCCATGGCGGCGAAGCCGTTGCTGATGAGCACCGTGTTGGGCTCGCGTGCCTCCCAAAAACGCGCCACCCAAAGCTTGTGGGCGCCGACGTCCGAGACCAGGACGTCCTTCGGCGCCAGCGCCGCGCGAAGATCGCGCAGCACGCGCTGGGGCTTGACCGGCAGGTCATCGTCCGACCCGACATCGAGCAGCGCCGAGAAGGCCCGGCGGTACGGTTTGGTCTTGGGATGTGCCACATCCTTGCCTTGGACCAGCCCGGCGAGCTGATACAGGATGCGGCTGAGATCGCCGATGAGCTGCACCTCGGGCACGTAGTGAGCATCGATCTCCGGAGCCACCGTGTCGATGCAGACGATCTTCTGCCGCCCATCCGGGTTCCAGGCGGACGGCGGCCACTCGATCATGTCGTAGCCGACGCAGACCACAAGGTCGGCGCGCCCCATGAGCCCCTGCGGGTAGTTCTGGGCGCGCAGGCCGGCGGTGAAGAGGAACTGGTCGGAGGCGGCGTCGACCACGCCCTTGCCCATGAACGTGGTGATCACGTGCAGCCCGGTCGTTTCGCAGAAGGCGCGCAAACCCTGCGACGCCCGCTGCCGCACGACCCCGTTGCCGACGAGCATGACGGGGAGCTCCGCGGCCTGCAGCGCCTCGACGGCGCGCAGCAGGCTCACAGGATCGGCCTCGGCAAGTGTCTCGGGGCCGGGTTGCATGGGCCGTCCGACGATGCTCGTCCCCATGACATCGGCCGGGAGCTCCAGGTGTGTGGCCCCCGGTTTCTCGGCGGCGGCCGTGCTGAACGCCTTGCGCACCGCCTCGCTGATCATGCGCGGGTCGTGGACGCGCGTGTTCCATTTGGTCATCGGGCGCAGCATGTCAACCGTGTCGATGAACTGGTGCGTCTCCTTGTGCATGCCGACGAGTTCGATCTGCCCGGTGAGCGCGACGAGCGGCGCGTTGTCGAGGTTGGCGTCGCCGATACCGGTCGCGAGGTTGGTTGCCCCGGGGCCGAGGGTCGCCAGACAGACGCCGGGGTCGCCGGTGAGGCGGCCGTAGGCGTCGGCCATGAAGGCGGCGCCCTGTTCGTGCCGCGTGGGGACGAACGTGATGCGCTCGGACCGGTCGAGAGCCTCGTTGAGGTCGAGGGTCTCTTCGCCGGGGATGCCGAAGATGTACTCGACGCCCTCGCTCTCGAGACACTCGACAAAGAGGTCGGCGGCAAGGCGCGGCACGTCGTCGGCGGTCACGCGGGGAAAGACGGGTGTTGGCCTGCGGCCCATTACTCCGCGGAGTGTAGCAGAGCGTGCCGGGCGCGACGCCTCACAGAATGGAGCACGGCGCGGGGTCCGTCAGGACGGGTCGGCAGGGCGGGCGGCGCGCGGCCGTCTCTTGGCCGGCCGCGCCGCTCGCGCCTGGCTGTCGCTGGCGAAGGCGTCGAGATCGAGGTACGTGGGCCAGGGAAGCGCCGGCAGGAAGCCGGCCGCGAGGCCGATCATACCGGCGTTGTCGGTGCAAAGGCTGAGCGGCGGCAGCGAAAGCTGCAGACCCTCAGCGTCGCAGCGCTCGGTGAGCGCCCTGCGCAGACCCGAGTTGGCGGCCACGCCGCCGGCGATGGCGACGCGGCGCAGGCCCTCGCCGGCGGCGCACGCCACCGTCTTCTCCACCAGCTGGCTCACGATCGCGGCCTGGTATGAGGCGGCGATGTCGGCGCGCTGCCCCTCCACCTGCGCCTCGTCGCGGCCGAGCAGGTCGTAGAGCAGGGCCGTCTTCAGGCCGCTGAAGCTGAAATCGCGGCCGTGGGGCACGGCCCGCGGAAAGCGCACGAAGCGTGCGTCGCCGCCGGCGGCCAGAAGGTCCAGCTCTTTGCCGCCGGGGTAGCCCAGTCCAAGCAGGCGCGCGCCCTTGTCGAAGGCCTCGCCGGCGGCGTCGTCCATGGTCCGCGCCGCCACGCGGTACGCGACGCCCTCTTCGACCACGGCCAGGAGCGTGTGCCCGCCGCTGGCCACGAGACACACGAACGGAGCCTCCACACCGAGGGCGTAGTTGGCGGCGATATGCCCCTGGATATGGTTCACGGGGATCAGCGGCAGGCGGCGGCGGTAGGCGATCGCCTTGGCCGCCGCCAGCCCGACCAGCAGCGCGCCGATGAGGCCCGGGCCCTGAGTGGTGGCGACGGCGGCGAGGTCGTCCCAGCCCACAGCGGCCGAGCTCATCGCCTCGGCGATCACCTCGTTCGCGAGCTCGGTGTGGCGGCGCGACGCCACCTCCGGCACCACGCCGCCGAACTGCGCGTGCAGCTCGTTCTGCGACGAGACGATGGATGAAAGGACATCGCGGCCCTGGACGATCGCCGCACTGGTGTCGTCGCACGAGGTCTCGATGCACAGAAGCGGCCCGGCGGGCGGAGGGCCGCTCACGCGCTCTCCCCCTCCCAGTCCTTCCACATGATGACGGCGTCCTCGCGATCGTCGCTGTAGTAGCCGGGACGCACGCCCGTCGTGACGAACCCGAAGCTCCGGTACAGCTCGATGCCCGGCGTGTTGGAGACGCGCACCTCGAGCGTGTGCCCGCGGTGCCCCTGAAGCTCGGTGATCGCGAAGTAGGCCTCCAGCAGCTCGGCGGCGATGTGCCGGCGGCGGTACGGCTCGTCCACGGCGATATTCATGAGGTGCCACACGTCCACGAACATGTCGGCGACGACGTAGCCGACGATCCGCCTGCCGACCTCGCAGACGAGGTCGATGCCCGTCTCGCGGGCCAGCTGGCCGCTGAAGATGGCCAGCGACCAGGGCAGCGCGAACGTGCGGCGCTCGATCGCCGCCACCGCCTCCAGGTCCGTGAAATTCATGG
>JAPLCL010000114.1 GCA_026392265.1 Actinomycetota bacterium | reverse complement strand
TTCCGGAGTAGACGTGGGTATACACACTTTCATCGAAGGGAGGGTCAGCTGAGCATGATGGTCATCATGCACGAGACGGCGACTGAAGAAGAGGTCGCCCATGTCGTCGCGCGCGTCGAGGAGGTCGGCGCGAGCGCCCATATCTCCGCGGGCGAGCGTGTGACGGTCATCGGCGTCATCGGCGACCGCGAGCAGATCACGCAGCTGCCGCTCGAGGCCATGCCGGGCGTCGACCGCGTGGTCGCCATCCTGCGGCCGTACAAGCTCGTCAGCCGCGAGTTCCAGCAGCACGACACCGTCATCGACGTGCGCGGCGCCAAGATCGGCGGCGGGCACTTTGCCATCATCGCCGGCCCGTGCTCGGTGGAGACACCCGAGCAAGTGCTGGCCGCCGCCCGCGCCGTCAAGGCAGCCGGCGGCAAGATGATGCGCGGCGGCGCCTTCAAGCCGCGCAGCTCTCCGTACGCCTTCCAGGGCCTCGGCGAGGAAGGCCTCAAGATGCTCGCCGCCGCCCGCGACGATACCGGCCTGCCGATCGTCACCGAGGTCATGGACCCGCGCGACCTCGATGTCGTCTGCGAGTACGCCGACGTCCTCCAGGTCGGGGCGCGCAACACGCAGAACTTTCTTCTGCTGGCGGAGCTGGGCAAGGTCGCCAAGCCGGTGCTCCTCAAGCGCGGACCCGCGACGACCATCGAGGAGCTCCTCATGGCCGCCGAGTACATCGTGAAGGAGGGCAACGGCGACGTGATCCTCTGCGAGCGCGGCATCCGTACCTTTGAGCCGGCGACGCGCAACACGTTCGACGTGAGCGCCGTACCGGTGATCAAGATCGCCAGCCACCTGCCGGTGGTCGTCGACCCCAGCCATTCGGCCGGCCGTCTTGATCTCGTGCTGCCGCTTTCGCTGGCGGGCGTGGCCGCCGGTGCCGACGGCGTGCTCGTGGAGACGCACCCCAACCCCGAGCACGCGCTCTGCGACGGCCCCCAGTCTCTGCCGACCGCCGTGTTCGGCGAGTATGCGGGCCGCGTGCTCGACCTGGCGCGCTGGGCCGGCAAGACCATCGTCTGACGCGATGAACGACGCCGGCGTCAACACCGTCGCAGTCATCGGCGTCGGCCTCATGGGCGGATCGCTCGGTCTGGCCGCGCGCGAACGCGCGCGGGTCGCCGAGGTCCGGGGGTTCAGCCAGACCAAGGCGACGCTGGACCTCGCCCTCGAGCGCGGCGCCGTGACGCGCGCCTGCGGCAGCCTTGAAGAGGCCGCCTCAGGCGCGGACCTCGTGTTCGTGTGCACGCCGGTGAGGCTCGTCGCCCAGCACGTCAAGGCGGCGCTTGCAGCGGCCCCGGCGCACGCCGTGATCAGCGACGTCGGCAGTACCAAGGGGCCGCTGATGCGGGCGCTTTCGCCGGAGGAACAGCGGCGTTGCGTCGGTGGTCATCCCCTGTGCGGCTCCGAGACGGCCGGCGTGGCCAACGCTCGTGCCTCGCTCTATGAGGGGGCCACCTACTTCGTCACCCCCGGGGCGCATGTGGACAGCGACGCCTACCAGAGGCTCTACGGTTTCCTTGGTGAGATCGGCGCGCGGCCGGTGGCCGTCGACCCTGAAGAGCACGACCGCCTGATGGCGGTCGTGAGTCACCTGCCGCATGTGCTGGCGAACGTGCTGATGAGCCAGGCAGGCCATCACGCGGGCTCGCGCGACGCGCTGCTCTCCGCGGGTCCGAGCTTTCGCGATCTCACGCGCGTCGCCGGGAGCAACCGCCGCGTGTGGACCGACATCTTCCTCGAGAACCGCGCCGCCCTGCTGGCCGCCCTCGCCACCTTCCAGGAGGGCCTGCAGGAGGTGTTGGAGGCGCTTGCCGCCAACGACGCGGTGCGCCTCGGTGAGGCTATCGGGCGAGCCGCCGAGCAGCGCGAGCGCATGCTCGCGGCCGGCAGCCTGCCGGCGAGGGAACAGCATCGCCTCATCGTGCACGTCAGCGACCGGCCGGGCATCTTCCGCGAGATCATGGTCGCCCTGGGCGACGCCGGGATCAACATCGAGGACCTCTCGATGCACCACATGAGCGCCGAGCTGGGCGGTACGCTCACCGTGTACGTCCTCGGCGAAGAGGCCAGCGCGCGTGGCGCGCACCTTCTCGCCGGTCTGGGCTACGACGTCATCACCGGGAGCGCGGTGGAATGACGGTCGTGGCCGTCGACGGTCCCGTCGGCTCGGGCAAGAGCACGGTGGCGCGGCGCGCCGCGGCGCGCCTCGGCTACGTCTACCTCGACACGGGCGCCATGTACCGGGCCGTGGGCCTTGTGGCGACACAAGCAGGCCTCAGGCTCGACGACGAGGAGGCCGTGGTGGCGCTCGCCCGGTCCGCCAGACTGCGTTTTGACAGCGCCGGCCGCGTGTTCGCCGAGGGGCGCGATGTGAGCGATGCGATCCGCACCCTGGAGATGGGCGCGGCGGCCTCGCGAGTCTCCGTGTTGCCCGGCGTGCGCAGGTTGCTCGTCGAGGAGCAGCGGCGCCTCGCCGGCGACACCGACATCGTCATGGAGGGCCGCGATATCGGTACCAACGTGTTTCCCGAGGCGGCCGTCAAGGTCTACCTGACGGCGCGCCCGGAGGTGCGGGCGGCGCGCCGCGCCGCGGAGCTCCGCGAAAAGGGCGACGAGGTCGACGACGCGCAGGTGCTCGCAGCTTTGCTGGAGCGCGACCGGCGCGACTCGACGCGCGCCGTCGCGCCGCTGCGCAAAGCCGCCGACGCCGTCGAACTGGACACCTCCGGGATGACGCTCGACGAGGTGCTCGAGGCCGTCGTCGGCATCGCTCTCGCGCGGGTCGGGCCGTGAGGCTCTGGGGCCTGCCTCTCGCGGGCCACGGCGACAGCGGGCTGTACACCTTCTGTCGCTGGCTCGCGCTGCCCCTGTTCGGCGGGCTGTACCGCTGTCGCGTCGAGGGCACCGGGAACCTTCCCCGGGAGGGCGCGGTGATCGTGATCACCAATCACAAGGCCAACATCGACCCCGTCATCGTCGGTATGATCTGCGATCGGCCGCTGCGCTACATGGCGAAGAAGGAGCTCTTCCGCTACGCGGCCTTGCGCAAGCTCATCGTCACACTCGGCGCCTTCCCGATCGATCGTGGCGCCGGCGATCGCGCCGCCCTCACCACGTCCCTCGAGATCCTTGCCGAGGGCGGGGTCCTGCTGATGTTCCCGGAGGGCCACCGCCGGCCCGACAACGCCGTGCACGACTTCCTGCCGGGCGTCGGGATGCTTGCGCTGCGCGGCGGGGCGCCGGTCGTGCCGCTGGCCATGGACGGTACCCAGCGCATGATGGCCGGGCGGCGGCCGGGGCTGCCCGCCCTGCGGGCGCGCATGGGGCCGCCGCTCGATCTCAGCGACCTTACGGCGCGCAACAGCAAGACCTATCAAGAGGCGGCGCGGCGCATGCACGAGGCCGTTGCCGAGCTCTATGCGCAGCTGTGACGGGATGAGGGCGGGACCCGGCGAAGAGATCCGCCCGCCACGAGGTGACGATGGCGAACAACGCCAGCCCTACGACGATGAGCCAGAACGGCGCGCCGAGCTGCGCCACGTGCGCGCCGGCGACGTGGAGATCGTCGTCGCCCGGTACGCGGGGTACTGCTACGGGGTGGAGCGCGCCCTGCGCATCACCGAGGAGGCCCTGGAGGCCGCCGAAGGGCCGGTGGCGTCTCTCGGCCCCATCATCCACAACCCGAGCGTGGTCGGGCGGCTGGAGGAGCGCGGCGTGAAGGTCGTGGCAAGCGCGGGAGAGGCGGCGACCGGCACCCTGATCGTGCGCACCCACGGCGTGCCACCCGAGGTCGTCGAGGGCGCCCGTACCACGGACCTCACCCTGGTCGACGCCACCTGCCCCTTCGTGGCCGTGGCGCAGCGCAAGGCGGCCAGCCTGCGTGAGGCCGGCTACGCGGTCGTCATCCTCGGTGAGCGTGACCACCCGGAGGTCGCCGGGCTCGAGGGCTTCGCCGGCGAAGGCGCGGTCGTCGTCGAAGACGCCGCGGGTCTGCCGCTTGCGCAGCTGCGCGGCAAGCGCGTCGGCGTCGTGGTGCAGACCACGCAGACGCGCGCCAATCTGGCCAGCGTGGCGGCCGCCTTGGTACCCGTCGCTCGCGAGCTGCTCGTGTTCAACACCATCTGCGACGCCACAGAGAAGCGTCAGAGCGCCGCCTGCGAACTGGCCGCCGAGGTCGACGTGGTCGTCGTGGTCGGCGGCCGTAACAGCGCCAACACGGCGCGGCTGGCGCAGCTCTGCCGCGCGATCGAGAGCCGCACCCATCACATCGAGTCGGCGGCGGAGCTCGCGGCGGCCTGGTTCGCCGGCGTCCGTCGCATCGGCGTGACCGCCGGCGCCTCAACGCCCGACGAAGAGATCGAGGCCACCGTCGCCGCCCTGCAGGCGCTCTGTGGGGGCTGAGGCCGAAGCGCGCGGCGGGGCCGGCGTGGGCCTCCCCGT
>JAPLCL010000136.1 GCA_026392265.1 Actinomycetota bacterium | reverse complement strand
GAGCTATCTGCGCGCCAGCGCCGAGCTGATCGCCAATGAGCCGCTGCCCTTCGGTAGCCAAGCGGCGCTGACCGAATGGGCACAGAGCGCCGCGCTGACCACGGACACCCGGGTGCGCGTGTTCGACGCGAACGGCGCGCTTGTCGCCGACTCGGGCTCGCCCACCAGACTCGACGCCGACGCCCTGCTGCACCGCGACCTCGGCGAAGGGCGCGGGCACCGCGACCGCAGCGGGCTGCCGAACCCACTCGGCGGCGGCCTGTTCGGCAGCTCCAGGGGTTCGCGCTCGCAGCGCACCCTCGACATGCCCATCAGCGGCGGTAGCGGCGAGTACGTGCAGCTCTCAGAGGCGCCCGCGTCCGGGGCCGACGCGCTGCTGAGCGCGGCCGAGGCATGGGTCCTGGCCGCGGCGCTGGCCGTGGCGCTGGCCGCACTCGCCGGCTACCTGGTCTCGGCGCGCATCTCGCGGCCGGTCGTAGCGCTCACGGAGGCCAGCGACCGCATGGCTGAAGGCGACCTCGGCGCCCGTGCGCCCGTCGCGGGACGCGACGAGGTGGGGCGCCTGGGCGAGTCCTTCAATGGTATGGCCGCGCGCGTCGAGACCACGGTCACATCGCTGCGCCGCTTCGTCGCCGACGCGGCCCACGAGATCGGCACGCCGCTCACGGCGCTGCAAGCCGATCTCGAGCTCGCCGAGCGCAAGGCAACGGGTGACGACGAGCGCCGCCTTGTCGACCGCGCGCTCGTGCAGACGCACCGTCTCGGCACGCTCTCTGACAACCTTCTGCAACTCTCGCGCCTGGAAGCCGGCGAAGCGGCCGGCGCCCGCGAGCGCGTCGACCTGGCCGCGGTGGCCCGTGAAGCGGCCGACAACGTGGCCTCACGCGCCGAGCAGGCGGGCATCGAACTCTCTCTCGCGATCGCGGAGGCCCCGCTCGTGGTCTCCGCCGAGCGCTCGCGGCTCCAGACGGTGCTCGGCAACCTGCTCGACAACGCGCTCAAGTTCACGCCCGCAGGAGGCCGCGTGAGCCTCGCCGCGCACGCCGAGAGCGGTACGGCCATCGTCACCGTCGCCGACACCGGCATGGGCATCCCGGCCGACGAGCAGAGCGGCATCTTCGGCCGCTTCCACCGCGCCCGCAACGTCTCCGCCTACCCGGGTAACGGCCTCGGCCTCGCCATCGTCAAGGCGGCCGTCGAGCGCAGCAGGGGCAGCGTCTCGTTCACGAGCTCAGAGGCCGGTACCGAGTTTCGCGTGTCGCTGCCGATGGCGTAGTACGCCGCGCGACGGCGGCGCGGCGGCTCGCGTATGATGCCGAGGACGTCCCGTCGCAGCCGCGGAGGCCCCCCACGAAGCGCAAGACCATCGCCGCCCAGAACATCAGCCGCATGTGCCTCGTGTGCGGCGCCGACAACCCGCTCGGCCTCCAGGCCCGCTTCTACGAACTGGAGGCCGCGACTGGGCAGGCCGTGGGCGCCAAGGCCGGCGGAAGCGCAGCCCCCGCCGCCGGCCGCGAGCTCCTCGGCATCTTCACCCTGCGCGAGGAGCACCAGAGCTACCCCGGCAGGCTGCACGGCGGCATCAGCTCGGCGATCCTCGACGAGACCATCGGGCGCGCCATCACCATCCTGCACCCCGGCACGTGGGGCGTCACCGCCGAGCTCACCCTGCGCTATCGCAAGCCGCTCCCCTTGACGGGCCAGGTCCGCGCCGTGGGCCGCATCACGCGCGACACGCGCCGCCTCTTTGAGGGCACCGGCGAGATCCTGCTCGACGACGGATCGGTGGCCGTGGAGGCCTCAGGCAAGTACCTGAAGATGGACCTCGGCGCGATCACCGACGACGACTTTGACCAGCGTGAGTGGTTCGCCGACCCGCGCGAGGCGCCGGGCGAGATCGACCTCTAGGTCGCCCGCGTCACGAGCTGTCGTGGCGCCGCAGGGGCGGCCCGTCACGCCGGACTCTGCACTCCCCATGTATCGCGTCGCGTCGTAGCGCGGATACGTTCATGCCCCGTTCATGATTCCCGGTCACAACCTCGTTCAGAAGTGAAAACGACGAACGGCGCGGCGCGCGAAGCTGGCCCGAGTGAAGGAGTGAGGACGGTGGCACCACGATGGGAAGACGTCGACGGCGAGGTCGTCGAAGACGCAATGGAACCGCGGACAGGGCGCGCGCCGCGGCGAGAAGCTCAAGTCGCCCGGCGGCGCACCTCCGCTGCACCCCGGCCGCGCAGGTTCGTCGCGCGGCTCTTCGGCGTGCTCGCCGCCATCGGCCTGTTCATCAGTGTCGCCCTGGTCGCGCCGGTCACCACGATGAGCGAGCTCGCCGCCCCCGGCGGCGTGCTCATCGCCGTCGGCCGCGTCACGGCGATGGCCGGCACCTACCTCATGCTCGTCACTCTGCTCCTGATCGCCCGCATCCCGGCGATCGAACGCTCCCTCGGGCAGGATACGCTGGTGCGCTTGCACCGCCGCCTGGGCCCGTGGGTGCTCGCCCTCGTCGGCGCGCACGTCGTCGCCGTCACCCTGGGGTATGCGCAGCAGGTGAAGACCGGCGCCCTGCACGAGCTCGGCACTCTGATCACGACGTTTCCCGGCATGCTGCTGGCGGCGGCCGGCTTCGGCCTGCTCGTCATGGCCGGCGTCACGTCGTACCGCTACGCGCGTCGCAAGATGCGCTACGAGACCTGGTGGGCCGTGCATCTGTACACCTACCTCGCCGTGGGCCTGTCGTTCGCGCATCAGCTCTGGACCGGCGCCCCGTTCCTCGGTCATCCGGCCGCTCGCGCCTGGTGGATCGGCGTCTGGGCGCTCACCGCGGGCACCGTGGTGGCCTATCGCTGGCTGGTCCCCCTGGAAGTCAGCCTGCGTCACCGGCTGCGGGTGCACGCCATCGAAGAAGAGGCACCCGGCGTCGTCTCGGTGGTCATGCGTGGCCGCCGCCTCGACCGTCTGCCGGTCGCCGGCGGCCAGTTCATGCACTGGCGCTTTCTGCGCCGCGGCATGTGGTGGCAGGCACACCCCTACTCGGTCTCGGCGCTGCCGACCAGGGACGAGATCCGCATCACGGTCAAGGACCTCGGCGACCACAGCGAGTCGCTCAAGAGGCTCACGCCGGGGACGCGCGTGGCCATCGAAGGCCCTTACGGCGCCTTCACCCACCACGCGCGTCACACCGATCGCGTGCTGCTGGTCGCCGCCGGCGTCGGCGCCACGCCCGTGAGGGCGATGCTCGACGACCTGCCGCGGCACGTCGACGTGGTGACGATCCTGAGGGGTGCACGCCGGCTCGACCTGGTGCTGCGCGACGAGATCACTCAGCTGGTGAGCGCGCGCGGTGGACGACTTCACGAAGTCGTCGGTCCGCGCGCGCCGGCCCAG
>JAPLCL010000377.1 GCA_026392265.1 Actinomycetota bacterium | reverse complement strand
GTGTCGGCGTGAGCAGGAGCTTGGTGAAGTAGCCGTTGTCGATGTCCTTGATCAGCGTCTGGCCCGCGAGGCCGGCGCCGCCGACCGCCGCAGAGACGATGGAGACCGGGAGGATGAATCCCAAGTACGTGCCCTGGAAGCCGGGCAACTGCGCGACCGACGACAGGCCGCTGTTGTAGACGAACAGGAAGAAGACGCTGATGGCGATGTTGGGGATGATCGTCGCCGGCTGGCGCAGGGCATTGCGCAGGGAGCGGCCGATGAGGAGCAGGATGTCGTTCATGAGGTCGCCTCCGCGCGCTGTTCGTCGCCTGGTGGAACGGCGTCGCCCGCCTCATCCACCTCGTGTTCCAGAGCCTCGCCGGTAACGCGCAGAAAGACGTCATCAAGGCTCGGCTGTTCGATGGTCAGGCCCTGCAGGCGGATACCGGCGCCGTCGAGCGCCCGCACCAGCTCGGGGACGTTCTCGGCGGCGCGCCCGAAGTACAGGCGCAGCTCGCGGTTGGAGTGCTGGCGATTGGGGGCGATGGCGGCGAGCGCGTCGTCGGCGCTCACGGCGTCCTCGCACGAGCCGAACTGCAGTTCGACGACCTCGTCGCCGACCTCGCGCTTGAGGTCGCTCGGCGTGCCCTGGGCGACGATCTTGCCCTTATTGATGATGGCGATCTCGTCGGCGAGGCGGTCGGCTTCCTCAAGGTACTGCGTCGTGAGAAAGATGGTCATACCGAGGTCGTCGTTGAGGCGCCGGACCTCCTCCCAGATCGCCGCCCGGCTGGCGGGGTCAAGCCCCGTGGTCGGCTCGTCCAGAAACAGGATGCGGGGGTCGTGCACCAGCGCCAGGGCGAGGTCGAGCCGGCGCTTCATGCCGCCGGAGTACGCCCCGGCGCGTTTCTTAGGGTCGACATCGTCGAGGCCCACCGTCACGAGCAGGCGCTCGGCGGTCTTGCGCGCCTCGTCGCGCGGCGTGCCGAACAGCTCCGTCTGCAGCATGAGCAGCTCCCGGGCGGTCATCAGCGGGTCGAGGCCGACGTCCTGCAGCGCCACGCCGATCGCCTCGCGCACCTTGCCGCCCTGCTTCACCACGTCGTAGCCGGCCACCGTGGCGTGGCCGGCCGTAGGGTTGAGGATCGTCGTCAGGATCTTGACCAGCGTCGACTTGCCGGCGCCGTTGGGGCCGAGAAAGCCGAAGATACGGCCGCCAGGGATCTCGAGATCGACGCCGTCGACGGCGCGGAGCGCTCCGAAGTCACGGCGCATACCTACCGCGGTGATGCCGCGGTCCTCGCCGTTGTGGTCACTCATCGCGGAGCCTCCTCCGTTTGCATGCTCAATTACTCCTCAAGCGTGATACCCATGCGGCTGCTGGGTAGAACCCCTGCATCGACCAATGGAGGGACCTCATGCCGGTCTTCGAGTGGCGCAGTACCATGCCCGCGCCTGTCGGCGAGCTGTTCGCCTATCACGCTCGCCCCGGGGCCTTCGAGCGTCTGGCGCCGCCGTGGCAGCGACTCCGCATCCTGGAGCAGGAGGGAGGCATGAAGGACGGCGGCCGCGTGGTCTTCAAGGCCTATGTGGGCCCTGTCGGCAAGCGCTGGGTGGCCGAGATGGGCGGCTACGTGGAAGGCCGGCAGTTCGTCGACCGTCAGGTCGAGGGGCCTTTTGCCTCATGGGAGCACACGCATCGCTTTCTGCCGGGCGCCGACGACGGCACCAGTGAACTGCTGGACCACATCGAGTATAGCCTGCCGGCTGGAGGCGTCACGGATTTCATCGGTGCAGGGCCGGCCCGTAAACAGCTCGAGCGCCTCTTCCGCTTCCGTCACGCGCGCACGCGCTCCGACCTCGAGCGTCACGCCGTGTGGGCCGACCGTCCGCGGCTCAAAGTGGCGATCAGCGGCGCCAGCGGGCTGATCGGCTCCAGCCTCTCCGTGTACCTCACGACCGCCGGCCACGAGGTCGTCAAACTGGTCCGCCGCGACGCCGCCGGGCCGGACGAAGTGAGCTGGGACCCGGCCACCGGGCGTCTCGACCCAGCCGACCTCGCCGGCGTGGACGCCGTCGTGAATCTCGCCGGCGTGAGCATCGCGTCGCTGTGGACCGCCGACCGGCGGCAGGCCATCCTGAGCAGCCGCGTGCAGGCGACGGGCACGCTCGTCGCCGCCCTGCAGAAGATGGAGACGCCGCCGCGGGTGTTCGTCTCGGCTTCGGCGGTCGGCGCCTACGGCTCGCGTGGCGGCGAGGCGCTCACCGAGCTCGCCGAGCTCGGCAGCGGCTACCTCGCCGACGTCTGCCGCGCCTGGGAGGCGGCGGCCGCGCCCGCCACCGATGCCGGCGTGCGCGTCGTGACGCCGCGCTTCGGCGTCGTGATGAGCGGCGCCGGCGGGGCGCTCGCCAAGATGCTCCCCGCCTTCAAAGCGGGGCTAGGCACACGGCTCGGTGACGGCCACCAGTGGTGGAGCTGGATCGACCTCGACGACCTCCTCGCGGCCCTGGAGTGGGCTCTGCACGACGACGAGCTCAGGGGCGTGGTCAACGTCACCGCTCCCGAGCCCGTCACCAACCTC
>JAPLCL010000120.1 GCA_026392265.1 Actinomycetota bacterium | reverse complement strand
GGCGGGCAAGCCAAGCGCCCGCCGGTGATCGGGTATGGCGCGCCGGGTGTATGCCGGACGGGCCGGATCCAGCGGCCTCTTCCGGCCGATCACGGCCATGGCGTAGACTGTCCCGGACCTCGACCTTGCTTCGTGGAGAGTGCTTCGTGAAGATCACCGCCGTGCACGTGGAGACGCTCGAGCTCCAGATGGAGAAGCCATTCGTCATCGCCTCCTCGGCGCTGGCCTACAGTCCCTGCGACCTGGTACGAGTGGAGACCGACGAGGCCCTCGTCGGCTACGGTGAGGCCTGCCCAGCCTACGAGTTCACCGGCGACACCGTGTGGACGGTGCAGGACGTGATCGGGGAGTACCTGGCGCCGTCGGTGATCGGCAAGGACCCGTTCGCTGTAGAGGCCATCGTGCACTGCTGGGAGCGCGAGCTGTGGACGGTGGGTAACCAGGCGGCGTGCGCCGCCCTGGAGATGGCGCTCTGGGACCTGCAGGGTAAGGCCCTCGGGCGGCCGCTCTGCGATCTGCTCGGCGGCCGCACCAGGGACGGACTGGTGGAGGTCATCGCCTTGGGCTGGGACGAGCCTGAAGCCTTGGCCGACAAGACGCGGCGCATGCTCGCCGAGGGCGTCACGGTGTTCAAGATCAAAGTCGGCGACCTTCCCGAGCGCGACGAGCAGCGCGTCGCCGCCGTGCGCCAAGCGGCCGGCCCGCAGGCGCGCCTCACCGTCGACGCCAACCAAGGCTGGCTCAACGCCAAGACGGCCGTGCGCGCCATCAGGCTGCTGGAGCCGTATGGCATCGAGTTCGCGGAGCAGCCGGTGCGCATGGACGACCTCGAGGCGGCGCGCTTCGTACGCGCCCACGTGGACGTGCCGATCGCTCTGGACGAGTCAGTGCGCGGGCCCCGAGAGGCGCTGGCCGTCGCCAAGGCCGGCGCCTGCGACATCTTCGTGGTCAAGCTCATGAAGACCGGCGGCATATTGAACGCTCTCAAGGTCAACGCCATCGCCGAGGCTGCCGGGATCAGCGTCATGGTGGGCAATATGGGCGAGAGTTCGCTCGGCCTTGCGGCGCATTTCCACCTCAACGCAGCGCTGGCCAATGCCACCCATGGCGACGCCGATCTGCCGTGGCGGCCCGGCGGGTACACAGACGACATCGGGAGTGGGCTGCGCGCCGAACTACGCGAGGGCGTGTCCACCGTGCTCGTGCCCATGTCGCCGGGGCTGGGCATCACGCTGAACGACGACGCCATCGCGCGGCAGCGCGCCGCGCGCCGCTGGTGACGAGGGCTTTCGTGGACCGCGACGAGCTCCGGCGACTCTGGCGCGAGGCAGGCGCGTCGCGGGCCGCCCTGCCGGCGCCCGCCGCGCCGCCGCCGGCCACGTTCATGGCGGCGCCCGCCGGGTCGGCCGACGCCCTTCTGGGCGCCGACCTTGCCGCCCTGGGTCTGCCGCTTGGTGGCTGGAGCGGCGCCCCTGAGGCGGTCCGCGCCGCCTCTCAGCGATATGCCGGCTGGCTGGCGGCGGCCGCGCGCGAAACGGGCATCCGCGTGGTGGACTACGGCGATGTCGCCGTGGATGCCGCCGATCTGGCCGCCACCTTCGTGCGCGCTCACGAGTACCTCGCCGACGTGCTCGCCGCCGGCGCGACTCCGCTGCTTCTCGGCGGCGACGCGTCCGTCACGGTACCCGCCCTGCAGGTGCTCGCGGGCAAGCTCCACGGGCGTCTCGGGGTCGTCGCCTTCGCGCCGCGCCTCGACCTTGAGATCGAGCCCGGGCGCGTCGCCGCGTCGCGTTGGGCGCAGGCTCTCGAGCTCGGCGTGGTAGAGCCACGCAACTTCGTCGTCATCGGCGAGCGCGGCGGTCCCGAGGATGCTCGTGCGCGCCGCGTCTGCGACGCCCTCGAGGCGCGGCGCTCTTCTGTCGCGGACGTCGTCGATGCCGGCATCGTCACTGTCGCCCGCGAAGCGCTCGAGGCGGCGAGTGCCGGCACCGAGGCGCTCTACGTCTCGGTCGACCTCGGCGTTGTGGAGGGCGTTGACGACCCCGTGGGGCTGAGCGCAAGCGACCTCAGCGTAGCTCTGGGCATCGTGGCGGCGTCCCGGTTGGCCGGCGCCGATCTCTGCGGCGTCGTCCCCGGGGATGGGTACGGCGTCCCGGGCGCAGCGCTCGCCGCGCGTCTGGCCGCGGACATCGTCACCGCTGTGGCGCGCCAGCGTGCCTGAGTCGGCCTTCGCGGGGTGGCTTGCCCGGTGATCTTCCCGCATGCGTTGGGCAATCGTCCCTAAACGCGAGTTCCATTGTGCCGGCGCGCCTCGTGGCCGACACTTCAAATGCAGCAAGAGGAACCCCCTGAGAGGACCCACGGTGACTCGCGAGGAGAAGGAACAGGTAGTCGATTCGGTGCTGAGCAGGTACGAGCACCTGGGTGCGACAGTCGTCAGCGACGACAGAACGCTGTGCCGGCTTCTACAGACGTTGAGGTGCTCTGACGCCGACAGGGACGTCGGCGAGTACCTCTGTTCTTTCCTCGCCGTGTAAGGGCTCTGCCGCGCGAGGCGCGGCGGCCGACGGTGGGACGACAGGCGAGGCCCCGGTGGTTGGGCCCGAAGAGGCGAGATATCGCCGCGCGGCGCCGCCCCGGCCTTCCTCTGTCGTTGCTCGCACTACTCGCCCAGGACTCTCGCGAACGCCGCCGCCAACCCGCGGTCGTAGAGCAGAGCCGGGCAGCCGAGGAGCTCGCGCAGTGCCTCTGCCTCGGACGCCCGCGCCCGATACTGGCGCTCGACGACCATCGCCTGGTAGGCGGTGGCGAGAGCGACGATCTGCTGTGCGAAGCTGAGCGGGGCGGAGGGGACGGCTGCGCCGGCCGCTGCGGCCACCTCGCGCAGGCCTTCTTCATCGAGTCCGAAGTCACGCGCCACGGCGAGGCTCAGGTGCGCGATGGCCTCTCGCCGTCGGCGCACGTAGGTCTCGCGGGCGCTCACCAGTTCGGCCATCGTCGATGCGCGTTCGGCATGGGCGGAGAGCATTCGCTCCGGTCCGGCTGCGCCATCCCCGACGGAGAACGCCACGACCTTGTTGCGACCGCGGCGCTTGGCGACGTGCACGGCCCAGTCGGCCTTGTCGATGAGCTCCTCCCTGGCTGCAGCGTCGCCTGGGCAGACAGCAACGCCGATGCTCACCGAGAGCGAGTCTCCGCCGGGAGCAAACTGCGTCTTCGCGATGCCCGTGCGGATACGTTCGGCCACCTCCAGGGCTCTCTCTTCGCCGACGTCGACGAGCACGTCCGCGAACTCCTCGCCGCCAAAACGCGCCACCAGGTCGACTTGGCGTACGGAGTCCTCGAGGATGCGCGCCACGGTGCGCAGGGCGCCGTCGCCGGCGCTGTGGCCGCGCCGCTCGTTGAAGTCGCGAAATGCATCAAGGTCCAGGAGCAGCAAGGCCAGCTCGTTACCTTGCTCGACGCAGCGATCGATCTCCTCGCTCAGTCGTTCGTGCAGATAGCGATGATTGTAGAGACCGGTCAGACTGTCGGTGATCGCCTCGATCTCCGTGCGACCGGCCTGCGCGGCGGCCGTCTGCAGCATCGACGAGAACGTCTGGGCCACCTTGCCGTGCAGGCCCTCGAGCTGCGTCATGCCCTCGGCGGCCTGGATCTCCGCGGCGATCACGGCGGTCACCTTGCCTTCGGCGTCGAGCAACGGCGCCACGCCGCTGATCCAAACCCCCCACTGATCGACGAACAAGACGGTCGCGTCGACAGAACGGCCCTCGAAGACCTCGACGAACTCGTCGTCCGTGACCGTCTCGTCGCCGAGGTGGGGCTTGCCGATGGAGGCCTCGCCGGAGTCACAGACGATGACCGTCTTGGTGCCCCTACGAACGTGTGTCGAGATGTAGCGGGTCGGTGGATTGGCGGCCCAGACCGCGAGGAGGGCACCTGTGATCGCCGCAAACTCGGGCCGCCGCTCATCCTCGCGCGTGCGGAGCAGCGCATGCTGTTCGGGGTCGATACGCGCCGCGGCCTTGCGGGCGACCTCGGCGGCGAAGCGCCTGCCGTTCGCGATACCTTCGAGCACAGGCAGGAAGGCGGCGACCATGTCGGGATCGAACTGGGCGCCGCCGCAGCTCTCGAGCTCGGCCAAGCACGCCGCGTAGGAGCGGGCCTTGCGATACGGACGATGGAAGGACATCGCGTCGTAGGAGTCGACGACGCACATGGCGCGCGCCAGCTCCGGGATCTGGTCCCCGGCAAGGCCATCAGGGTAGCCGGTGCCATCGAACGCTTCGTGGTGGTGGCGGACGCCAGCGACGAGCTTCTCGTCGAAGAGAGGGCGGATGATGTCGGCGCTGAAGACGGGGTGCTGGCGCATCAGCTCCCACTCTCGCGGATTCAGGACGCTCGGCTTCAGCAGCACGCGGTCGGAGACGCCGATCTTGCCGATGTCGTGGAGGTAGGACGCTTCCTCGACGTGTCTGAGGAATTCCGTGGGCCAGCCCAGTTCGCGGCCGAGCAGGACCATGTAGGCAGCGACGCGAGCGGCGTGCCCGAGGAGGTAGTAATCCTTCGCGTTGAGCGCCGAGCTGAGTGCCTTCAGATTGCTGAGATGCAGGCGCTTGACGTCCTTGAAGAGACCCGCATTGTCGATGGCCAGTGCGGCCACGCGGCTCGCCGCGAAGATCGTCTCGATCTGCTCGCCAGACAGCGAGCATGGCCCGGAGGTCTCGAGGAGCTCGAGCACGCCGATAACGCGGTCTTTGGAGATCAGCGGGACGACGAGCTCTCCGGTCTCGCCGTACTCTTCCATCAACGCCCGCTCGTCGGGGAGAAGCACGGGGTCACCGAGGGTGCGCACGAGCACGGGTCGCCGGGTGCGCACGGCCTTCTGGGGCGCCGCCAGCTCACGCAGCGCGAACTCGCGTCTCTGCCAGGACAGGTCAAGCTGGCCGGCGACGATGCTCACGACATTACGCAGCCACTCGTCGTCGTGGAGCGTGTAGATGTCGCAGGCGTCCACGCCGGCTACGGCGCACAGGCGGCGCGCGGCCGCGGCGAGCACCTGGTCGAGATCGAGGGACGCAGACAGCTCGAAGCTGAGATCGTTGACAAGTGTGAGGCGCTCGGCGGCCCGGTCCAGGCGGTCGTACAGGGTCGCGTTGGCCAGCGCGTGGGCGGCACCCTGGGCCAGGCTTCGCAGGAGGTCCAGCTGGTCGAACTCGCGCGGGTGGTCATCGAAGATACCCGCAAGACCGATGACCTCGCCGTGGCTGATCAGCGGCAACTCGATCTTGGAGAGGTTGCCCCAGCGCAGCTCCTCGTCGCGCTCGTAGGAGGACAGACGAAGGTCGGTGGCGACGTCAGGGACGACGACCGCCTGGTGCGTCGTCAGCGCTTCCCGGATGAGCCTGAGCTCGCTGAGGAGGTAGGTGGTGCCGACGTAGGTGTCGTCGGACTTGCCGCGATCGATGCAGGCGACACAGCGCAGCATATCGCCGTCGATGGTGTAGATGTCACAGCCGGGTGCGTCGGCGGCCGCGCAGAGCCGCCGCGCGACACTCTGGAGCACGTCGTCGAGCCGCAGCGTGGCGCCGAACTCGAGGCCTGACTCGACAAGCAGGCTGAGCGTTTGGTTGGTCACTTCGAGACGGTCGACAAGTGCGGCTTGCGCGAATGCCCCGGCGACGATCTGGCCCACGTTGGTGAGGAAGTCACGATGATCCGCGTAGTCGCGGCGGCGACGGTCGTATACGTCGAGCAACCCGACGACGTGCTCGTCGACGAACAGCGGCACGCAGATCTCGCTGCGGGAGCCAGCTTCGATGTAGAGAGACCGCTCGTAGTCCGACAGCCGGGGGTCGTCGGGGGACTCGATGACCAGCGTCTCGCGGCGCTCGAGCGCCTCCCTGGTGCTCGGGAACTCGTCGAGGTCCAGCGAGCGCCCCACATAGTCGTCCTCGTACTCTCCGTTCTCGAAGGTGAGGAGGCAATGGAGAAGGCCATCGCGTACCGCGAAGATCTGGCAGCCGGTGGCCCCCACGACGTCGACGACGCGAGGGCCGACGGCACGCACGAGATCGTCGAGGCCACCGGCGCCGGTGACCACCTTGCCGAGCTCGACAAGCTCGGCAAGCGCCGCGTTGCGGTGCTCGAGCTCGTCGACCAGCAAGTAGTTCTGGATGGCGCCGGCGGCCATCTGCCCGACGCTGCTCAGGAAGTCGATGTACTCCCCGTAGTCGCGCGGTCGCGTATCGAACACATCGATGAGGCCGATGACGCGCTCGTCGGCGATCAGCGGGATACAGAGCTCACTTTCGAATCCGTACCGGATCATGCTCTCGCGTTCCTCGGCGCTGAGGCGAGGATCGTCGCGCCGGGGGACGGCCATGGACTCTCCGCTGCGTACGGCCATAGCCGTCGCGGGGAACCTGTCCAGGTCCAGCACCTTGCCCACCACCGCTTCATCGAGGCCGTCTAGGTCGGCGCTGACCACGCAGCGCAGGTTCTCGCCTTGGAGCGCGTAGATGTCACAGTCGGCGGCCCCGATTGCGGCGCGGGTACGCTCCGCGAGCGCGCCGAGCGACCCTTCGAGATCGCGGGACTGGGAGGTGACTGCACCCATGTCCACGATCTCGCGCAGGATCCGCTGGCGCCCCTCCAGCCGCTCGACCAGCAGCGCGTTCTCGAACACCCTTGCCAGTGTCTGCCCGGCGCCCTTCAAGAAGCTGAGATACTCGGTGTAGTCGCGCTCCCGCGTGTCGTAGATATCGATGAGGCCATAGAGCTGGCCGTTGACAACGAGCGGTACACACACCTCGCTGGCGTAGCCGTACTCGCGATAAGTCCGCCGCTCGCTTTCGCTGAGTTGCGGGTCGTCGGGGCTGGTGATGATCAGGGTGTGATGGCTGTTCATCGCGGCTTCTACGGTCGGGTAGCTCTCGAGGTCAAGCAGGTCGCCCACGGGGCGTTCGTCGTAGCCGCTGCGGTCGAAGCTCGCCACGCAGCGCAGACCGTCGCCCGTCACGCGGAAGATGTCGCAGTTGGCTGCGTCGACAGCCGCCTGCAGCCGCTCGGCGACGTGCCTCAGCAGGCCGTCGAGCCCGGAAGTGCGGCCGTCGTGATCGCCGAGTGCGACCAGTTCGTTGAGGATCCTGCTGCGGCGCTCGGCCTGCTCGAGAACGGCGGCGTTCTCGAGAGCGTGGGCGGCCACTCCGCACAGGCCCCGGACCAGATCCAGGTGCGCAGCGAAGTCCCGAGGCACGTAGTCCGAGATCTCGATGAGTCCGATCACGCGCCCTCCTGAGATCAGAGGCACGGACAGCTGCGCCTGGTAGCCCCATTTCTCCAGCGAGTAGCGGGCCTCCTCGCTGAGCAGTGGATCGCCCAGGCTCGCGATGGTCATCATCTCGCCGGTCTCGACGGCGCGGCGGCTTGACGGATAGCGCAGGAGCGGGATCACGACGTCCTCCCGCTCGAGGTTGAAGCGGCCGCCGTCGTAGCTCGCAAGCGCGCGGAGCGTATCGTTCTCGACCGCGTAGGCGTCTGCGACCGGCGCCCCGGTAAGCTCGGCGATCCGCTCGACCACGGCGCGCAGCACTTCGTCGGCGCTCCGGCGCGCGGTAGCGTCCAGACCGGCTTCGACGACCTGGGCCAGGTCGCGGTTATGCCGCCGCAGCCCTGCGACCATGTCGGCGCCGCCGAGAAGCGCGGCGAGAAGGTCGGCCGCGACTGCGAGCGCCGCGACAATGGCCGACATGCGTCCGGGCGCTTCGCTCCCGACCTCGAGCAGGCCGACGATGCCATCCCGATAGACGAGCGGCGCGAGGGCGACCTCGGCGAGACCGCGCGCCGTCAAGAAGCGCGCGGTGGCCTCCGGCGTGAGCCTCGGGTCATCGTCGCCGGCAATGACCACGACGGCGCGTTGAGCGACGGCCGCCGCCGCCGGCGGGTACTCCTCGAGCAGCCAGCCATCGGGGGTCGACGCGGGCAGACCGTCGGCGAGGGTCACCGCCTTCCCCTGGTCGACCATGTAGAGGACGCAGGCGCTCAGAGCGAACGTCTCGCTGAGCATACGGAGCGTCGCGGCGACGAGTAGTTTCACGTCGCCCAGGTCCTCGCGGAGCCGGTCGGCGAAGTCGCGCAGTGCAGTGTCCGACGTCCGCACGGGATCTGGGCGAAGCCCCGCAGTGGCAGGTGCGGAGTGTGGATCCACGGAAAGACCGGGGTCTGGTGGAGCCGCTTCTTCCTGCCGGCGATCGTTGCCTGCCACGAGACGCGCTGCCTGCCGGGCCATGAATTCGGCGAAGGCCACGTTGGCGCCGGTGAAGGCGCGCGGGGCGCGGGAATCGGCCAGCTGCATCACGCCGGCATGCCGTCCGCCGATGACGAGTGGAAGCGCGAGGAGCGCGGCTTGGCCCTGCTCGCGGTAGACCTCGGCGGCGCCGGGAGCGAGGAGGCTGGTCGCGGTCAGGTCGGCGATCACCAGCCGGCGTCCGCTGCGCAGGACTTCTGCCGGTGCGGGGGCGTCGTCGAGCAGGACGATTTCATCCACGAACGGCTGCCCCTCGGTCTGGCGATACCCGGTGACGATGCGCACACGACTCTCGCCGACCAGGAGCGCGAAGACGCAGGAGGTGGCGCCGATACCTTCGGCGGCGACCCGGGCCAGTATCGACAGAGGTGGACCCAGCAGATCGAGGTCGCCGTCGCCTGCAGTGAAGGCCGGCAGCAGGCCGGGCGCGCCGGTGGGCCGCCCCTCGCGGCTCTGGGCGCGAAGCAGCGCCTCGACATCGGCCTGCCGGTAGCGCCGATGTCCGCCCGGGCTGCGGTAGCAGACCAGCTTGCCGGAGTCGCTCCAGCGCCGAAGGGTGTTGAGGCTCACGCCGAGCGAAGACGCCGCTTCGCTGAGGCGTAGCCAGTCTCGGCCGTTGGCTTTTCCTACACGCATTGCGGGGGCTTTCGGCGGGGCTTGGTCGGAGGAACGTCGCCAATTCTACTCAGATCGCTCTCGCTGTCCAGGCGAAGTACGAGGAAGAGAGGACCGCGGCCGGTGAGGCAGGACGATAGGCCTGCCGATAGGAACGCGCCGGTCTACTGAGTCGCCGGCGCCTCGCTGGTCCTTTCGGGGCGCCTGGGCCGAACCGTAGCACACGGTCACGTCCCTGGCGCTTGGCGAGGTACATCGCGACGCCCACGCTGACGGTGAGCCCGCGCTCGGGGCCGCCCAAGGTCCAGAGCGGCTGCGCCGGCGCGCGAGGCCCGGTCGCCGGCCTTATGGCCGAGGCGGTCGTTGTGGCCCTTGAAGTGGTCCAGGTCACAGAGCAGCAGGGCGAGCGGATGGCCGATCTCCGTGGCGCGAGGGACCTCTTCGCCGACACGCTGCTTGAAGTACCTTTGGTTGTAGAGCCCGGTGGGGCCGTCGGTGACGGCGTCCACACGAGCTCGACCCAGGCGGGCGGTGGCCGACTCGATGATCGTCGACAGCGACCGGTCGTGACCGGCGATGTTGCTGCCCAGCTCGTCGGGCCAGTCGCCGGCGGGAGTGAGATCCGCACACACGAGACCCACGCCTCATCCTTGACGACCGCGAGGCGCTCCGCGCCGGCATCCAGATCGCGGTGGACGTGGGCGTTGGCGATCGCCTGGGCGGCGATCTGCACGAGTCCGCGCAGCAGGTCCACGTGGGCGAACTCGCGCGCCCGACCGTCGTTCAGCACGGCCAGGCCGATGGCGCCGCCCTGGCCGATCAGGGGCAGCTCCAGCACCTCCCTGAAGCCGAAGCGGCGGTACTCGGCCCGTTCGGACGCCGGGATACGGTCGTCTGCCTCGATGTCGGCGGCGGCGAACGGCTGTGCGAGCTCGACGGCGCGTACGTCCAGGCTCACGAGACAGCGCAGCTGACCGCGCTCGATCTTGTCGATCTCGCAGCACGTCGCCCAGCACCATGAGGCCGCTGACCACGACCTGCTGCGCCGGCGGCATGTCCGAGACCCGCCAGCTCGTGCCCGGGTGAGGGTCGCCGTGGCTCCTCGCTCCCTGCACGGCGGCGATGAAGGCAGCATCGCCGTACAGGCTGCTCAGCGCTCAGAACGGCGCCCGCGCGACCTCGCGGACGTCCGCGGCGGTCGCCGCGAGCGGCGCACACACGTCTCCGCTTATGGATCCCGCGCGCCCTCTTGCGGGGTCGCGGGCATACGGTTGTCGGCTGACCTCCATACCGTGCTCATCGGAAGTCCCGGCGCGGTCCCCCATGGGACACACTGCCAGGCGGCGGTGACAACCAGGACTAGCACGTCTGTCACTCGTCCTCGGCACCGGGTCCGTCGGCACGCACAACGCCCGGAGTGATGAGTTCGCGGGCGATGTCGGCAAAGGCCGCACCGACCTGCGTCGACGGATCGAGCGCGGCCGGCGTGCCCGCATCGCCGCCCTGTCTGGTCGCCTCATCGAGCGGGATGCGACCGAGGAGGCGGGAGTCCATGAGGCGGGCGATCTCATAGGCTCCGCCGCGCCCGAAGATGTGGTGGCGGCTGCCGCAGTCGGGGCAGACGTAGTAGGCCATGTTCTCCACGACTCCGAGCACGTTCTGCTTGGTCATCCGCGCCATCTTGGCCGCCTTGATCGCCGTCTTGGCGGCCGCTTCCTGTGGAGTCGTGACGATGATCATGTCCGCGCCGGGGATCATCTGGGCGATCGTGAGGGCGATGTCGCCGGTCCCCGGCGGGAGATCGATGAGCAGGAAATCGGGGCTGCCCCAGAGTACGTCGCCGAGGAACTGCTCGATGGCGCGGCCCAGCATCGGCCCGCGCCATATCACGGGCTCGTTGTCCGGCAGGAAGAAGCCCATGGAGACGACCTTGACGCCATGGGCCTCAGGCGGGATGAGTTTGCCCTCGTGCATCTCCGGCGGCACGGCGGCCAGGCCCATCATCAACGGAATGGTGGGGCCGTAGACATCGGCGTCGATCAGCGCTACGGCGTACCCCTGGCCGGCCAGGGCGACCGCGAGATTGGCGGTCACCGTCGACTTGCCGACGCCGCCCTTGCCGCTGGCGATCGAGATGGTCCGCGTCTTCGAGCCGGGGCCGAAGAGGCTCTGCGTCAGCTCGTGGCGGTCGCTGAGGCGCGCCGCCATCGCATCGCGTTCGGCACAGGACATGGCATCGAGCTTCACCTCGACGAGGCGGCCATCGGCGATCGGCGAAAGAGCCTGTTCCGCCTCGGCACGGATCTGGTTCCGCAGCGGGCAGCCCGCAGTCGTCAGGACGATCGTGGCGCCGACCCGCTCGGAGTCGGCGACGATGTCGCGCACCATGCCGAGCTCCACGATACTGCGCTGGAGCTCGGGATCTTTGACGGCGGTCAGCGCCCGCCGCACGGCTTCCTGAGTCACGTGTGAGCCTCCGCGTGTAGGTCGAAAGGATGGGCTCTCTCTACGTACCCGGCACGCACGCGCGCCAGTCGGAATCGGCTGGGGCCGCGACGCTGGTCTTGATCATCAGGGAGTCCCCGACCCGGCGTCCGCCGGCGCGTGTCTCGCTGCCGAGTCAGCTGTCCCTGCGCGATGCGGCATTGGCGACGCTGCAGACCGTGTATCTTCGCGGTGACATCACGCACGAGGACTACGTGGAGCTCTCGCGGAGGCTTCACGGACGCTGACCGCGGCCGTTCACAAGTCGAGCAGAGGCAGTTCAAGAGTTCTTCACAAGTTCAGTGTACGCTAGCAAGCGAAACCTGCCGCGCCGCCCGCTCGCCGACGGCTTTGGCGCCGAAGATAACGCGCCTGAGGCGCGCTTGACGCAAGGAGCATGCCCGTGAAGAAGCATTGGAAGATGATCATGATCGTGGCCGTCGTGGCCGTGATAGGCCTGTCGGTCGTGGCCGTCGCGTCCGGCGCGGCGAAGGTCAAGAACCCGTTCCGCGGCCGGGCAGCGTGCGGCCAGCTCATGAGCAACCCCAAGGCCGTGGCGGCGATGCAGGCGTTGAGGGACGAGCATCGCCAGGAGATGCAGGCGTGGTACGACAAGTACGGCGCAGATCCCACCAGCGCGGAGGCGAAGGCGGCTCTGAAGACGCTTCGCGAGGAGCACTGGAACGACATGAAGGTGCTCTTCAAGCAGTTCGGCATTGAGGTACCCAAGGGTGCCGGGCCGGGTGTCTGTGGCGGTCAGGGCGGCATGATGGGCGGCGACGGCATGATGGGCAATGGCGGTAACGGCTCCTGCGGCGGTGCCGGCGGTACCGGGTGTGCCGGCCAGGGTTCGGGCACCGGCAACCAGGGCACGGGCTATGGCGGCGGCATGATGGGCGGCGCCAGCTACTGAGTGTGATCAGAGACACGTCGCTCTGAACTGTGATGCGGCGGGGCGGGCGCCAGGACGCGCCCGCCCCGCCGCCTTTCTGTCAGTCGACTTCCTGTCGGCCCCGTTGTTTCACGTGAAACAACGGGGCCGAGGACGTTGAAGGGTCGCCTTGGGGCGCCCTCAGTCCGGCGTCCCGCCGAAGGGCCGCCGTGTGTTTCACGTGAAACACCTTGGGCCGCGCGAGCCGGGGGCAAACAAGAAGAGGCCCCGTCAGGGGCCTCTTCTTGTCACTCCTCCCGGCCGTCACTCGGCCCGAGCGTTCTTACGCCTTCATGTTGACCGGCTCGGCGTTACCGGCGCCGGTCGCGTAGGTCTCCTTGAAGATCTCCATGAGGATCGGGCTCTGGCGCACGTCGGCCAGCGAGATCTCGGCGTGGTGCTTCGTGTAGCCGTTGCCGATGAGCATGGTGGTGTCGGCGCCGATACCCTCGGCGCCCAGCGCGGCCGAGGTGAAGCTCGTGGCCATGCTGAAGAAGTAGACCGTGCCGTCGTCCTTCGTCGCGAGGACCGAGGCCATCTCGGTGTCCGGGATGTCGACGCAGTTGATGGTGAGGTCGGCCATCTCGCCGCCAGTCGCCTTCTTGACCTCCTCGTACACGAACAGCTGGTCGGTCGCGCTGCCCTGGAAGATGTAGTCGCAGAAACCGGTCTTCTCCAGGCGCTTCTTGCCGGCGTTGCCGTGCACGAGGCCGATGACCCTGCCGGTGACGCCAACCCGGTTGCGGGCCTCGTAGGCGCAGAGGAGGCCACTCTTGCCGCCGGCGCCGATGATGAACACCGTCTGGCCCGGCCTGCAGAGCTTGGCTGCCTGTGCCGGGGCTCCGGCCACGTCGAGGATCGCGAGTGCGAGCGCCTCGTCCATGTCGGCGGGCATCTTGGCGTAGATGCCGGTCTCGAAGAGGATGGCCTGGCCCTTGACCTTCACCTGGCAGGTGTCCTTGTTGATCGAGATGACCTCGTCGACCCTAAGGGGCGTGAGCGACAGCGAGACCAACGTGGCGATGCGATCGCCGACCTTCAGATCGCGGTCCTTGAGCTTGGGGCCGATAGCCGCGACAGTGCCGAGAAGCATGCCCCCGGACCCCGTGTCGGGGTTGTGGTGCTTGCCGCGGCTGGCGATGATGTCGAGGCTGTGACGTGCCATCTTCTGCACGTCGCCGCCCTCGACCTCTTCGATCTGCGTGAAGCTGGCCGCGTCGACGTTAAGCGTGTCGACATCGATGAGGATCTCGTTGTCGTAGATCTCCATCGTGTTGTCGATGCGCTTCGCCGGCTGGGGTAGCACTCCCGTGGGCTCGATGACCCGGTGGGCGCCGAACTTGTTGCCTTCCTTCATTCCTTCTCCTTCCCCTCGGGGGGTGTGCCCGCGCTCGACTCCATGAGCAGCCTCCGCGCGCAGGGCATCCTCCGTCGGTTGTCTCAGCCTTCTACCTTGATGACCGAGCCGGCGCCCTGGCCGCCGCCCACGCAGGCGCCGGTGAGGCCGATCGTCTTGCCACGCTTCTGCAGCTCGTGGATGAGCGTCACGACCATCCGCGTACCGGTGTTGCCGAGCGGGTGGCCGAGGGCCACGGCGCCGCCGTTCACGTTGACGATGGAGGGGTCGAGACCGATCTCGCGAGTGGCGAGAACGGCGACGCAGGCGAAGGCCTCGTTGAGCTCGGCCAGGTCGACATCCTTGGCCGTGAGGCCGGCCTTCTTGAGAGCCGACTGGGCGGCCTTGGTCTCGCCGAGGCCCATGATCTCGGGCGCGACAGCGGCGGTGGCGTAGCTCACCAGCGTGGCGATCGGCGTGAGGCCCAGCTCGGCGGCATTCTTGCGCGACGTGACGACGACGGCGCTAGCGCCGTCGCTCAGGGCGGAAGCGTTACCGGCGGTCACGACGCCGCCTTCCTTGAAGAACGGCTTGAGCCTCGCCAGCGACTCGAGGCTGGCGTCGCGGCGCGGGCATTCGTCGGTGTCGATGACCACGGGGTCACCCTTGCGTTGCGGGATCACGACCGGGACGATCTCGTCCTTGAAGCGGCCGCCGTCGATCGCCGCGACGGCATTGACGTGGCTCCTGTAGGCGACCTCGTCCTGCTGCTCGCGGGTGATGGCGAACTGCTCGCACAGGTTCTCGGCGGTCACGCCCATGTGGTAGTTGCCGAAGGCGTCCCAGAGGCCGTCCCATACCATGGTGTCGTACATCGTGTCGGTGGGCATGCCCATGCGGTAGCCGCTGCGGCCGCTCTGCAGCACCCACGGTGCGCGGGTCATGTTCTCCATGCCGCCGACCAGGAAGATGTCGCCTTCGCCGGCCTTGATGGCGTTGGCCGCCATGGCCATGGCGGCTGCGCTTGAGACGCAGACGCGGTTGACGGTGATCGCCGGCACCGCGACGGGGATGCCGGCTTTGATCTCGGCCTGGCGGGCGGAGTTCTGGCCCAGGCCCGCCTGGATCACGTTGCCGAAGATGACCTCTTCGAGCTGCTCGCCCCTGACGCCGGCGCGCTCGAGCGCCTCTTTCATGACCAGGGCGCCAAGATCGATCGCCGGCGTCTTGGCGAAGCCGCCCATGAAGCGGCCTTGCGCGGTGCGTACCGCAGAGAGAATGACGATGTCGTTGTCAGACACTGGTTCCTCCTCGTGTCGTCAGCGCGCGAGGCTGCAGCCCTCGCCGCGAGATCCACGCTCTGCTCCACGACACATTGATTGATGGTCGATCTGCCAATGGTACTTCCTCACGCCTCTTCTTGACGGCGGACGACTTCTTGCGCCAGGAACGCGGCGACCTCGAGGGGCGTGGTGCGCGGCCCAAACCCGGCGTCGTAGCCGAGCTCCTTGGCGAACGCGTTGTTGATGCGCGGTCCTCCGACCACGATCACGAAGCGTTCGCGCACGCCCTCGGCCTCGAGCAGCTCGATGAGCTGCGTGAGGTGCTGCACGTGGATGTTCTTCTGCGTGACGATCTGGCTCACCAGGATAGCGTCGGCATCGCGCTCAAGTGCCGTCTTGAGGAGTTGCGCGCAGGGGATCTGGGAACCCATGTTGAGCGCGTTCATCTCGGGATAGCGCTCCAGTCCGTAGTTGCCCGCGAAACCCTTCATGTTCATGATCGCGTCGATGCCGACAGTGTGTGCGTCGCTTTCGATGGACGCGCCGACGACGCTGAGCTTGCGCCCCAGCTTCTCCTTGATGAGGGCGTTGATGGCGTAGTAGTCCATCTCCTCGACCTCGAGGTAGTCGCCCTTGACCTCGTCGGGGTCGATGCCGGTGTCGGTGCGACCGTAGGCCACGTAGAAGGTGTACTCGGGGTCGATGGCTTTGCACTCGGCGATGCCAACGGTATGGAAGCCGAGCTTCTCAAGAAACTGCTTGCCGATGTCGGCGGCCTTGATCGAGTACGCGATCGGAAGGGTGAAGGAGA